>USFU01000011.1 GCA_900554135.1 uncultured Collinsella sp.
CGATGCATCCATGTTCGCGCTCTGTGCCATCAAGGCCCCTCTCTTTTGGCGAATCTTGGGGCTTTAGTATGACACCTGGCTTTACAGCTGACAAGACAGCTGTAAAGCCAGGTGTAAAGTTGAAATAAAGATTCAATCATGCGGCGGGTCCATTTTCGAACTGGCAAGCTGAGGATAGTTGAAAATGGACCCGCCGCACGATTCAGGGGGGTTGTTTTGCCCTGGTCCAAGGGACAGTGGGCATAGAAGCGGGTCCGGATCGCTCGATCCGGACCCGCTGGGAACTGGCATGCAGTTAAGCGCGGCGCTTCATGGCCCACGCCAGCAGCAGAGCTGCCACACCGGCTGCGAGTACGGCACCAGCCATGACATACGTGCTGTCGCCGGACTCAGGCAACGTCTCCTTGCCAGCCTTCTTCTTAGGCTTGGAAGTCGTAGCCGTGGTCGTAGTAGTCGTAGTGGTCTGGCCAGGAGCGGGCTTGGCAGCCTCGGCGACCGTAAAGGTCGTCTCGGCCGTGCCCGTGTCCGAGACCACGCTCAGCTTGTGCTCGCCCACGCCGAGCGTATTCAGGAAGCTCGCCTTGAGCGTCACGATCGTAGAGCCCTCGGTGAGCTCGTAGTTCTCGGCAGCGACCTCCTTATCGTCAACCAGCACCTTCTGGAAGAACGCGAGCGGCGCGCTCGAGCGGAAGCTCAGGTCCTTGGCGGCGTCGACCACCATCGTCTGGCCCTTGCCATCGATGATCTCGGGCTTCAGAATCGCTATCTCCTCGGTCTTGCCCTTCTCGCGGCAGACGGCGCACTCCTGATGCCTCTCGCCCTTGGCCTCGACCGTCGCCGGCCTGTCGACGACCCACTCAAAGGTGTGCTCCGCCTTGTCGATGGCCTCACCGCAGCGGCAGACATGCCAGTGATTCTTAGCGTCGTGTGCCCAGCCAGAGCCGTCGGGCTCGTGCTTGAGGACACCCTCGACCGTCACATTCACGTCGCCCTCGACATCCTTGAGCTCATAGGTGCCCTTGGCGGAAAGCTTAACGGACGTGCCGTTGACCTTGACGGCGTAGTCCTTACCCGCAAAATACGCGCTGTCGATGCTCATGGTGAGCGTTGCAGTCCCGTGCCAATCGAGCTCGGTTGCCGTCGAGCTGAGCGCGTAGCCCACCTGATTGCTCGGCAGCGTCACGACCAGCTTGGGGCCGGCCGCCACGGTAACCTCGGTGGCGGAAGAGGCGTCGTAGTTGGCCTTGGCCTGGTAGCGCACCTCATACGTGCCGGCGGCAAGACCCGTAAGCTCGGCCGTGCCCTCGTCCACCGCCTGATACTCGTCAGCATCCTTGGCACGCCACTCCATCGTCGCGTCGACGCCCGTGATCTTGCCGTCACGCTTGCCGCTCACGGTCTCGGCCGCAGCCTGGACCACCGGCGCGCCCTGCGCGGCGTTCTTGATGGAGAAGTCGCACGTCAGGCCCTCAGTCGGAAGCGCGTAGTTGCCCGCGGCCCTGCCCGTCAGTGCGGTGAGGTTCGCCTGGTACGAATCGCCGGCCTCGACCTGAGAGCCCTCGACGGTCGCGCCAAGATCATCCTTGCCGATTACGTTGCCGAGCGTGGCCACAGGGCAGTGCTCCTTGCCGTCATAGGTGAACTCGGTGGTGCCCCATGTCACAATGAGCAGACGCTGGTTGATGGTGAACGTGCCGTCGACGAACGTGATGTTGTAGTTGGGGTTTGCACCCTCGGGTTGCGTCAGCTGCAGAGCATAGCCGCCCTCGCGCACGTTGTCGTCATCTTCGCGCTCGATCTCAATACCCTGGAGGCTCTCGCCCTCGACAAGCTCGCCGGTTGTGATCGCCCACGTAAACACGGGGTCGGCCTCGCCGTACGTCTTGGAGGCATCCTGGGCGGTGACCGTGATCGCGCGCGGCTTGACCTCGAGCGTGACCTCACTCTCGGCGGTCGCACCGTCAATCGTCACCTGGTAGGCAACGGCCAGCTTGCCAACGTCGCGGATCTTGGGGGCCTCGGGGGACCAGTTCTTGCCGTCAGTGCTGTACTTTGCCGTTGCGCCCTTGGGCAGACTCGTCGCATCAACCGTGTGATAGTCGCCGTCGTACTCGTCGGAGTAGCCAACGATGGCGGCAGCCGGAATCTCGACCTCGGCCAGCTTGTGACCGCAGACCTTGCACTTCTGTTGCTTGGATCCCTTCTCGGTTGCCGTGGGGGCCTTGACGACGACCCACTCAAAGTCGTGCTTGGCCTCGTCGATCCTGTCTCCGCAGGTGCACTCATGCCAGTGCGTGCTGTCGTCGGAGAGCCACTCATCGTTCACGGCCTCGTGCTTGCGCACGCCCTCGACCGTGACGACGAGGTCGCTCTCGGCGTTCTGAACGGTGAACTCACCACGCGCGTCGGGCGTCACAACGGCATTGTTGACCTTGACGGCGTAAGAGTCGTTGTCGGCAAAGTAGCCGCTCTCGATACCGACCGTGAGGGTGGTTGATCCGTGCCAGTCAAGCTCGTCCGGGCTCGCCGTGATCGTATAGCCGACCTGCTTGGCAGGCAGCGTCACGACGAGCTTGCCGCCGGCATTAACGGTAACCTCGGTGGCGGAGGAGGCATCATGGTCGCTATCGGCGCGGTAGCGCACCTCGTACGTGCCGACAGCACAATCCGCAATCTCAGTCACGCCTTCGGGCACGCCCTGATACTCGCCAGAGTCCTTGGCGCGCCACTCCATCTTCGCGTCGACGCCCGTGATCTTACCGTCGGACTTGCCGCTCACAGTCTCGGCCGTGGCCTGGACCTTCGGCGCGCCCTGGGGCGCCTTCTTGATGGAGAACTCGCACGTCAAGTCTTCGGCGGGAAGCTTGTAGTTACCCGCGTCGTCGCCCGTGAGCTCGGTGATTTTCGCCGTGTAGGTGCCGGCTTTGACCTTGGCGCCGTCGACGTACGCGGAGACATCGTCACCTTCGATGACATTGTGGAGTTTCGCTTGGGGGCAGTGCTTCTCGCCGTCGTAGGTGAACTCAGTAGTGGTGTCCCACGTTACGGCGAGCTCGCGCTTGCCGATCGTAAAGGTGCCATCCCTGAACGTAATCTTGTAGTTGGGGTTGGCGCCTTCGGACTGCACTGCCGTCACGGCGTAGCCGTCCTTGCGCACGGCCTCGCCGACCTCGCGAGAGACGGTGATGCCCTGGAGGCTCTCGTCCTTGACAAGCTTGCCCTTGGTGACCTCCCAACCCAGCGCGGGATCAGAATCGCCGTACGTCTTGGAGGCGTCCAAAGCGGAAACCGTGATCGCGAGCGGAGTGACCTCGAGTGTCACCTGGCCCTCAACCGCCGCGCCATCAATCGTGACGCGATAGTCGACCGTCACGCTGCCGGCATCCTTGATGCTGGGCACAACGCTCGTCCAGCCGCCGTCAGCAGCCTTGTATTCAACGACGGAACCTTCGGGCAGCGCCGAGGCGTCGACAGAGTGGTCCTTGCCGTCATATTTGCCCGAATAGCCCTTAACAGCCAGGGCCGGAATCTCTACCGCGCCCGACTCATGGCCGCACACGGAGCACGTACCATGTTTGGAGCCGGTCTCGGTAACCGTCGGCTGCTTGTCGATCGTCCATTTATACGCATGCTCGGCGTACATCTTAATTGTGATGGTCTCTTTATTGCCGGCAGTGTCCGTAGCCACGATTACATGCTCGGCACCGGCGTCGCCCTCAGCAGCCTTAGCCGTGTACTTTCCGTCCTTGCCAGCCGTGAGCTCCTTGCCGTTATCGGTAACCGTCACCGTCTCGTCGCGGTCATCGAACACGTCAAACGAAACGATCTCGCAGTAGGCCTTATCTACCCAGAGGTCATAAATGGTGGGGGCGTAAGTGTCCACGTAGGTATAGGGCTCTTCATCCCATTTGCCGTTGCAAACCCTGCAGACCTTTTGACGAACACCATCGGCCTCGGGCGTGGCGGGCGTAACGATCTCATATTTCCACCTGCAGGGCTGGCGCTCCCGCTCCGCCTTGCAGTACTTGCAGAGCTTAACGTGGCTACCTTCGCCATTCGGCTTCCAAGCAGCATTGTCGGCAACAGCATGGGGCCCCGGCTCGATCTTGACCTCGGCATCGGCCGACGCATTGTGGTTGTTATCCTCGGCATAGCGGACGTAATACGTTCCCGACTTCGTAAGCCCGGTCAGTTTACCGTCAGACGTTATCTTCTGGTAATCCCCACTCGACCCGCGACGGTATTCCATCGCCTTGGTCACACCCGAGATAGAGCCGTCCTTGCTGTTGCACGTAGTCCAATTATTGCCCACGAGGTCAGCCGGCGCGTCCTGATCGGCCTTGGAAATCTTCACGGTCGCTTTGCCCGTAACGGTCAGGTAGTCAGAAGCCGTCACACGATAGGATGTCGTGTACTCGGCCGCATTGCGATAGGTCGGCTTTTTCGTCGTCCAATCACCGCCGTCTTCACGGTACTCAATTTTCATATCCGCCGGAACGGGGTCATTCTTAACGTTGACCGTAATGCCGTGCTCGTCGCCATCATAGGTACCATCGAAGCCAGCGACCTCGAGGTCAAAGCGCGAAGCGTCAACGATCTCCCATTTGAGCGTCAGAACACTTGTGGTGCCGCCATCGGTCGTAAAGTTGCCCTTACCGATGACAATGCACTCGTATTGCCCTGGCTCGGTCTGCTTCAGTCCGGATTCACTTCGAGCGTCGAGCACGTAATCCTTGCCCTCAACGAGATCGACCCACTCGCCGGCACCGTTCTTGAACTTTGCACTTTCAACGACAGGCTGATGTTCCTTGCCGTCATAGGCATACTTGCCCGCGCCCTTGCCGCCGTCTTTAAGGGTGAACTTGTAGGATTGATTCTTGACCAAGCGACGCTGCGAAATCTCAAAAGACTTCTTGCCCTCGAGCGTCTGACCAGAGGCAGTCTTAAAGCTCGTAACGACATAGTAGTAGCCGGCGTCCGTCGGGGCGCCCTTGAGCTTGGTACCGTTTTTATATGCCTCGGCGTCCGCCTGGGACTTGCACTGATACCACGTGAATTCATCGCTGGCCGTTACGCCCATCTGCTCCAGATTCCACGCGCCGTCCTTATTCAAAGCAATCTTGACCGGGCAACCGTCATAGACAAGCTCAGTGCTCTGAGAGCTCGTTGCCTTGGACATGGAGAGCTTGTACGTGGCCCTCAGGTACTTTTTGGGCTCGCCGTTCTCGTCCTTGCCATATTCGCACTCGCTGTTGCGGAACGGACCCACGCACGATGCACGAACGCCCAAACCGTCAGCTTCAACGTTCCACTTGTGCTGGTGGATGGTCTCGCGGAAGGTGAGGTCGCCGTTAAGGTTCACGATCTCGTATTTATCGGAGTTGTCATCGTTCTTGGACGAACCGTCTGGCACTACGCCTTCGATCTTGTTGGATTCGCAGGTGCCAAGGACACGCGACTTTACACCATTGCTGTCCGCGGTCTCTTCAATCGAGATCCAAACATGGTTATCGCCTCCGCGCACGGAGAGATCAGACGCAAGATTCAGCGCAGGAGCCGTGGCATCGGAGCTCTTTTTCTTAGGGATATACAAGCTCTTGGCGATTCCCGTAGCGATATCTGCCTCGGTATATCCGTCGCCTGTCGTTGTATCTCCGGCATGGCTGTTCTTCCAAAAGCTCGCGATAGTCGGCGACCCGCTAAGGGTAAGGGTTCCAGCAGCATACACCACGCACGTATTGCCACGCGCACCATAGCGAGAAATATCGCCGCCACTTATGTTGCAGCAAGCGCTTCGTGCAATATTGAGGGCATCAACCGTCAAAGTATTGTCAGTGGAGCTCGAACGCGTGCTGTGGAAGTTGTTCATCGTGCAGCTGTTGAGGTTGACCGTAGCGTTGGTGACGCCCATCACGCCGGCGACAGCATAAGTATTAAGAATAGAGGAGTTAGCATAATAACGAGACGCTTCGACCGACGTATAGCTCTTGTTCGTCTGTCTGACGCCCAAGCTTCCCCCATTGCCGGATTCATTATGCCCACTGAAGCTGCAATTGTTGAACGTCGCCGTCAATTTTGCGACAGCGCTTCCGTCTTTGGGCATCTTGAAGCTGCTGTTGCCATCGACAGAAACAGCACCATTGAAGTCTCCAGACGTATCGTAGAACACGCAGTCGGTAAAAGTCGCCGCGAAGGAGTTGGTATTGCCGCCAGTCGTATCCCTGCCCTCACGGAAGAGATGTACAGGAACGGCATACTCTTGGGCGTTGCCCGCCACTGCGCCCGATTTGCCAACATAGCCTTGGATCTTCATTTTTTCGAACTTGGCGGTTAACTTGCCCTCGGTGCTACCCAGGGAAATCGCAGGCACCTTTTGGTCGTACTTGTCGCCGTACGAGAGAATGAAGTTCTGCGAGCCGTCGCCAACCCCCAGGCTAACTGAGATATCGCCCGTCGCCTTCTTGTAACCGCTTTCGTAATAGCGGTCGGTCAAAAAACCACTCACGGACTCAAATTGCTTCTGGTTTCTATGGAAGCTGACGCACGGATCGTTGACACCGATGAACTCGATATTGCTACCCTGTTTGATGTTGAACAGCCATCGAGTTTGCTCAACCCGCCAGTTAGTCTTATCGTTCACGTAGACCGTACCATCGATGTAGATCCTCACAGGATTAATCCGAGACGCACCCGGCGCGTCGATGGTGTAACCCGAAGATGGCGTGACCTCACCCTCAGCCGTCTTAAGTACGTAACTGCCCGGCTCGGTGATTTGGACGGGTTCGTTGTTGGCCTGCTTAAGCGACAGCACCTCCGCCCTCACCCCGTCGGGCATGACCTGCGTCTCGGCGTTTGCCACGGCCGGCGTCGCCACGAGTGCGCATGCCACGGTTGCGATACCCAGCAGACGCGTCAACGCAGCGCGCATCCCCATCTTCTTCCTCATCGTTCAGCTCCCTTACCCCTATGCTTTCGCGATGTCCGATATCGCTTGGCGCTGGCGGCCGGCATGGTCCCTCGCCAGCCGCCAGCTCAAATTGGCATATATATCCACCTGGTATTGTGCAACCACATGTTTTGACACCCTGCCGCTCGGCGCGAGTTGCGTACCGTGGGGCGCAAACGGAACGCACCCCCGCGGGCGGCGCGTGCACGATGTGGCAAAATCGAGGTACTAAGGGGGGGGCCAATATGCTCAGAATCATCGCCTGCGACGACGACGTCGCCTTTCTAGATAACCTGCACCGCATGATCAACCGCTGGTCGGCCGAGACGGGTACGGCGGTCGATGTTGCACTCGTTACGCGCGGCGAGGACCTGCTGGCACGCCATGCTGCATCGCGCGCCGACATTATCATGCTCGACATGATCATGCCGCTCGTCAACGGCATGGACACCGCCCGCGAGCTGCGCCAATCCGATACCGCCGTGCGCTTGGTATTTCTGACCTCATCGCCCGAGTTCGCGCTTGAGTCCTACGAGGTCCGCGCCTTCGACTACCTGCTCAAACCCGTGACCTACGAGCGCGTGGCGCAACTGCTCGACGAGCTGTCGAGCCTGCGTCCGGCAACGATCGACGAGCTCGTCATCAAGACGTCCTTTGGCTACCATGCCCTGCGCCTATCCGATATCGAATATGCCGAGGCTCGCAACAAGCACGTGGTCTTCCACCTGCGCGATGGCCGCGATATCGAGGCGCTCGAGCCGTTCCGCAGCATCAAGGACCGACTGGCCCAAAACGCGACCTTCTTTAAGTGCCACCGCAGCTACCAGGTCAATCTGCGCAACATCGACCACTTCAATCGCACGGAAATCGTCATGCGCTCGGGCGCGTGCATACCGCTCGCGCGCAGCTGCAAGCAGGGATTCCAAGACGCCTACTTTGCGGTGCGGTTCGAGGGCGGGAGACGCTGATGCTTTCCTCGGCAGAACTGGTACTTTGGGCAATCCACCATGCGACGACGTTGCTCTTTGGCGTCTTTGCCTCGGCGGCGCTGTGCGGTGTCGAGATCAACCGCCGCCATTCGCTCGAACTGGTGGGGGTCGGCGCCGCAACCGGATGTGCATTCGGCCTCGCCAATGCCGTCGGCGGCGAGCTTTTCGCCCGACAGGCCTATCCGCTCGTCGTGCATCTGCCGCTTGTCGTCTACCTGTGCGTACGCTATCGCCTGAGTCCGCTGCTCGCCATCCTGGGCGTTACCAGCGCATACCTGAGCTGCCAGTTTAGCAACTGGATGGGCATCGCCGCATTCGCCGCCACCGATTCGCAGGTCGCGTACTACGCGGCGCGCATCATCACCACGCTCGGCGTCTTTGCGATCCTGCTGCATTGGGCCAGAGACATCGGTCCGCGCCTGGCGATCAAAAGCCCCACCGAGCTGGAGATTCTGCTCATCCTGCCACTCGTCTACTACATCTTCGACTACGCCACCAACGTCTATACCACGCTCTTCCACTCGGGCTCGGTGGTAACCGTTGAGTTTTTGGCGTTCGCCCTCTGTGCCTTCTACCTTATGTTTCTTGCCGTCTACCTGCGCGAATACGAGGCAAAGGAAATCGCCGAGCGCGAGCGCTGGATGCTCGCGACCCGCGACAGCGCGGCCATCAAAGAGCTCGAAGCCTGGCGCCAGTCCGGACGCGAGCTCTCGGTTCTCCGTCACGACATGCGCCACTACCTGCGCGGTCTAGCGGCCCTGATCGAAGAGGGTCACACCGATGAGGCGCTCGAGCGCATCGACGCGCTCTGCGAGACCAACGACCGCACCGCCGTGCGCCGCTACTGCGCCAACGAAACGGTCAACATTGCGCTCTCGTCGCTTTCCGCGGACATCAACGCGCACGGCATCACCGCCGAGCTGCGCGCCGCCGTGCCCGAAACCGTCCACGTGGGCGATGTCGATCTGTTCAGTGTGGTATCGAACGCCCTGGACAATGCCATCGCCGCGGCGAGCGCCGCCCCCGAAGGCAAGCGATTTGTCGACCTGGACCTTCGCTACGAAGACGGTCAGCTTCTATTGCTGGTTTCCAACACGTTTGGCCGTGCGCCGCACATGGTCGACGGCATGCCCGTGGCTCAGCACACTGGGCACGGCTTTGGCACCAAGAGCATTAAGCTTGCCGTCGAGCGCATGAACGGCAACTGCCAGTTCCGCATTAATGGCGACCGGTTTGAGCTGCGCGCCGTGATGTAGGGGCTGCCGCCAGCCTCGCTACAGCGGTGCAGCTGCCGGGGTCAGCTGCTTAATGTAGGCCCACATGCGCTGCTTGGCGGCCTTGTCGGTGAGCGCCGCCTCAAAACCGTCGAGTGCCAGCACGCGGCGCCCCTGCACATGGGCGACCAGGCCGGGCTTGAGCATGGCGGTGTCAAAGTCATCAATTGCCACAAGCATATCGGCATAGGTCTCGCGCATGACATCGGCCGCACTGTTGTCCAGCAGCAGCACCGCCTCGGGGTCCAAGGTCTCCAGCGCCTCACGGAACAGCTCGCACGGCAGGGCCTCGCCCGCCGCGACCGCTCCGTCGCCCGCGCCGGCGACGCTTGCCAGCACGCAGAAATCCTCGGGGGCATATCCGATGGCGCCGAGCGCCTTGCGCAACGCGGCGCCATCCGCGCCGGCAGCCAGCCCGCCGCCCGAGCACTCGGCTTCATCCAAATCGCCTTTGACCAGCACAATCGGCGAGCACGCGTTGCCCGAGATGCGCACACCGCGACCCGCGAGCGATGCGAGCTCCTGCTCGGTCGCCTGGGCGATGGCTTCTTTTTTCTGGCTTTGTGACGTGGGCATGCGCTCTCCAATCGTTTGCGTGCCCACCATTATATAAAAGAGCCGCCTGCGAGTGGTTGCTTTACGAGCCGCTGGGTATAAGCACGGTCGTACTGAGTTTTACGCGGCCGAGCCGCGTCACATTATGGAGGTCACCATGGCTGACATCAAGCAGATTACCCCCGAGAATTTCGACGCTGTCGTCAACGATAGCCTGCCCGTACTGGTTGATTTTTGGGCCCCGTGGTGCGGCCCCTGCCGCTCGCTCTCGCCCATCGTAGACGAGGTTGCCGACGAGCTGGCCGGCAAGATTGCCGTGGCCAAGTGCAACGTCGATGACAACCAGGACCTGGCCATGAAGTTTGGCGTCATGAGCATCCCCACGCTGATCGTCTTTAAGAACGGCGAGGAAGTCGACCGCTCTGTCGGCGCCTTACCCAAGGCAAGACTTCAGGCACTGCTGGAGAAGCATCTGTAATACGCTTGTTACCTGTCTGCCGTCCATGAGCGGTTTCGCACCGCTCGCCGGAGTGCCAAACGCAAGGCATGCGACCACGGATAGTATGGTAGACACAAACAGCCCCCAGTGAACGGGTGCGGGTCAGACGGACTCGCGCCCGTTTTCTTATGCGACGGCGCCCAAGGCGGGCGTAGTAGAATCTGAACCACCATATCGCCCCGTACAAAAGGAGATTCCCATGCATGACGTCGGAATGAACATGAGCCAGCTTGCCATGAGCGTCAAGCAGGTCGACGACACCATTGAGCTCGCTCACGAGTGGAGCCATCAGCTGCTGCATGCGACCGAGAACTTTGACATGGAGCGCATTGGCGCCAAGCTCGAGGCCGCCATGTCTGCGCTGCACGAGGCGCACGATGCGCTCGAGGGCTACGAGGAGGCCATCGAGGCAGATCATAACTCCGTCGGCTCTGTGAAACTGGTGTAACGTGGCCGAGCACGAGCACGTCTGCGATCACGAGCACGAGCATTCGCACGGGCCGACTGGCGATGCGAGCTGCCGCTGCAGCGGCTCCAGCTCCGAGCTGGTCCGCTTTTCGGTCACCGCGCCCGACGACCTGCTGCGCCGCTTTGACGAGCAGATCGCGCGCCGCGGTGACGTGGCCAACCGTTCCGAAGCCGTACGCGATCTGATTCGCGCCTCGATCGCCAAGGAGCAGATGCGCACGCCCGACGAGCAGGTCATCGGTTCGCTCACCATGATCTATGACCACCATACCGGCGATCTGACGCGCCGCCTGGACGAGGTGCAGCACGACTACACCGACGAGATTGTCTCGACCATGCACGTGCATCTGGACCATCATAACTGCCTGGAGATTCTGGCGCTCAAGGGTCGCGGCAAACGCGTCTACGAGCTGGCGGACCGTCTGCTGGGGCTGCGCGGCGTTAAGCACGGCGAGCTCACCTGCGCCGCCACCAAGCAAAGCCTGGGGCTCTAACAGCACACACTTCAATGAAGGGGAGCCACATGCGGCATGTGCATATTCATGTGACGGGCATTGTGCAGGGCGTTGGCATGCGGCCATTTGTGTATCGCGAGGCTATGGCGCATGGCATTTGCGGCTGGGTGCTCAACGCGGGCGATGGCGTGCACATCGAGGCGCATGCTTCGGTCGAGGCACTCGACGGCTTTGTCGCCGCGCTGTCGGAGCACGCGCCTGCCGCGGCCCGCGTTGAGCATGTCGAGGTTGCGGACCTGGAGCCCGACGTTTGGGATGCCGACGATGAGCAGGCCTTTCGCATTGTGACGTCGCAGGATCAAACTGCCCACACGACGCTCATCTCCCCCGATATCGCCACCTGTGACGACTGCCTGCGCGAACTGTTCGACCCCGCCGATCGACGCTATCACTACCCCTTTATCAACTGCACCAACTGCGGGCCGCGCTTTACCATCATCCGGTCGCTGCCTTATGACCGAGCGGCCACGTCGATGGATTGCTTTCCCATGTGCCCCGAGTGCGCCGCAGAGTATGGCGACCCGCTTGACCGGCGCTTTCATGCGCAGCCCGATGCCTGCTTTGACTGCGGGCCACATATTACCTGGCGCGAGGCGGCGGGCGACATGGAGCTCGGGGGCTCAGGGGCGACGCCAGCCGTCGGCAGCACGCGCGAAACCAGCGATGCCATTATTGACCGCTGTGTCGAACTGCTGGCCAGCGGCGGTATCGTCGCCATCAAGGGCCTGGGCGGATTCCATCTGGCCTGCGACGCCGCCAATGAGCAGGCGGTGGTCGAGCTGCGCCGTCGCAAGCGCCGCAGCAACAAGCCGCTTGCCGTTATGGTGCGCAGCCTTGCCGATGCTGAACGCCTGTGCCACGTCGATGATGCCGAGCGCGGCTTGCTAGCCGGCAGCATCCGCCCCATCGTGCTGTTGCGCCGGCGTGCTGTTGGCGAGGGAGATTCCCCCGACGCCCCTACACTCGCGCCATCCGTCGCGCACGATCTACCCGAGCTCGGCGTCATGCTCCCCTATACACCGCTTCAACATCTGCTGCTTGCAGCTGCCGCGTCGCATGGCATGCACTCGCTGGTCATGACCAGCGGAAACCTGAGCGAGGAACCTATCGAAACTGATGACGGCCTTGCTTGGGAACACCTCGTTGCCGCCGGCATTGCCGACGCGTTGCTCGGCAACGACCGCGCGATCCTCTCACGCTACGATGATTCCGTGGTACGTGTGGTCGACGGCACCGTCATGCCCGTGCGCCGCGCTCGCGGATATGCGCCTCGGCCGTTGCCGCTGCCGGCGCTCGACGACGCTCCGTCCTGTGTGCTCGCCTGCGGCCCACAGCAAAAGGCAACGATCGCATTCACACGCGAGGATCCGAACGGCGAGGCGGCCTGTTTTGTGTCGCAGCATATCGGCGATGTCGAAAACGGCGAGACCTTCGATGCCTGGAGCGCCGCGCGCACGCGCTTGGAAGATCTCTTTGACTTGGCGCCCGCCGCCTTGGCCTGCGATTTACACCCCAGCTATCTATCGAGCCAGTGGGCACGCGAACAGGCGCGAAAATGCAATCTGCCGCTCGTCGAGGCGCAGCACCATCATGCGCATATCGCGAGCGTAATGGCCGAGGCTATCGCCGCGGGCCAGCTTACAACCGACGCGCGCGTCCTTGGCATCGCCTTTGACGGCACCGGCGCCGGCACCGATGGGACCATTTGGGGCGGCGAGTTTCTTGTTGCCGGCCTTGCCGATTTTGAACGCGCCGCGCACCTGCGCACCTGGGCGCTGCCAGGCGGTGCCGCATCCGTGCGCGATTCCCGGCGTAATGCCTTTGCCCTGCTGAGCGAGCTCGGCCTGCTTGAACACCCGGGTGCCGCTCGGCTTTTGGACGGCCTCGACGAGCAAACGCGCAGCGTGACAGCCACCATGATCGAGCGCGGCATCAACAGCCCGCGTACCAGCAGCGTGGGGCGTCTCTTTGATGCCGCGGCAGCGATTCTGGGAATCTGCGGCAAGGCAACCTACGAAGGCGAGCCCGCCATCGAACTCGAAGCCGCCGCCTGGCGCGCACTCGGCGGTAAGACCGTTCGTCTCGACGGCAATCATACAGGCGTATTCACGTCTGCCGACGACTCCCCCATCTTGGACCCCCAACCGTTCATCGAAGCTCTTCTCAATGGAATCGAGGCAGGCACGCCGGCCGACAGGCTCGCCCTCGGGTTTCACATCGCCATTACGCACGCTACGACCCACATCGCACGCGAAATCTGTGATCGCGAAGGCCTCGATACCGTCGCGCTCTCGGGCGGTGTGTTCATGAACCGGCTTTTGCTTCAGCTCCTTACCCATGAACTCAAAGACGCCGGTCTTGCCGTCTTGGTCCCCCACGCTGTGCCCGTCAACGATGGCTGCATCGCCTACGGTCAGACCGCCATCGCTCGCGCTCGCCTCGCGCAGACGGCTTCTCGATAGGCTGTTTTGCCAGCCTGCGCGCCGCCGTCTCACAGGTGTAACGCGTTTGCTCGCGACTCCCGCGAGCGCTACCATCAACTGATGGGTAATTAGGCGCCTATCCAGCGCAAAACGTATAAAAGGGGAACATTATGTGCCTTGCCGTTCCCGGTAAAGTGGTCAAACGCGACGACGACCTTAAGGCGACCGTCGACATGATGGGCATCGAGCGCCCCGTTTCGCTGCGCCTCGTGCCGACGGCGCAGGTAGGCGACTATATTCTCGTGCACGCCGGCTTTGGCATTCAGATTGTCGACGAGCAGGAAGCCCAAGAGACACTCGAGCTCGTCAATACCATGACCGAGCTGGCCGAAGAGGACCAGCTCGCCACCAACCCGGCCGAGGCATACTAGTGGCGGCGGCGCAGCCGGTTCGCTCCGGTATCGACTTTTCGGCATTTCGCGACCCCAAGCTGGCTCGCGAGCTCATCGATCGTATTCATGAGCTTGTCGGCAACCGCAGCATCAACCTTATGGAAGTCTGCGGTACGCATACCGTGAGCATTGGCCGCTATGGCTTTCGCTCCATTATGCCGACGGGACTCAAACTGCTAAGCGGCCCGGGGTGCCCCGTTTGCGTCACCGCCAACCGCGACATCGATCACGCAATCGCGCTTTCCAACATGGACGGCGCCATCATCACCACCTTTGGCGACATGATGCGCGTGCCCGGATCGTCCACCTCGCTTGCCGCGCAAAAGGCGGCGGGGCGCGATATCTGCATCGTCTACTCTCCGCTCGACGCACTCGACATTGCCGAGCAAAATCCCGAACGCCCGGTCATCTTTATGGGCGTCGGCTTTGAGACCACAACGCCCACCATTGCCGCCGCTATCCTGGAGGCCGACGCGCGCGGGCTCCAGAACTTCTCGGTCTACTGTGCTCACAAGACCACGCCGCCGGCTCTGCGTGCGATCTCCAACGACCCCGAGACGACCATCGACGGCTTTATCCTGCCTGGTCACGTCGCTACCATCACCGGCCTGGCACCCTTTGGGTTTTTGGTCGACGAGTTCGAGACCCCCGGCGTAGTCACCGGGTTTGAGCCGGTCGATATTCTGCAGGGCATCTGCATGCTGGTCCAGATGGTTGTCGAGGGTCGGTTTGCAATCGACAACGCCTACCGCCGTGGCGTCAATGCAGACGGCAATCCCGTAGCGCGCCAGCTGGTCGAGCAGGTATTTGAGCCGTGCGACACCACGTGGCGCGGGCTGGGACCGATTGCCAATTCGGGTCTTTCCATCCGACCCGAATTCGCGCGCTTTGATGCCGGCGCCCGCTTTGACGTGCCCATTGAACCGACGGTCGAGCCGCGCGGGTGCCGCTGCGGCGACGTGCTGCGCGGTGCCATCACGCCGAGCGACTGTCCTCTGTTCGGCCACGCTTGCACACCCGAGCATCCCGTCGGCCCCTGCATGGTGAGCTCCGAAGGCAGCTGCGCGGCGTACTTTAGATACCGCGGCTAGCCCGGACGCCCCTGCGTACCGGCACCACCCACGATTGGAGTTTTGGATATGTCCCATAGCATCACCGATAGCACTGTCCTGCTGGGCCACGGCTCCGGCGGCCAGATGATGAAACGTATCATCGACGAGGTCTTTCTGGATGCCTTTGGGTCGCCCGAGCTGCTCGAGGGCAACGATGCCGGCGTCGCCGCGCTACCCGCGAGCGGGCGCATCGCCATGTCGACCGACAGCTTTGTCGTCTCGCCCCAGTTCTTCCCCGGCGGCAACATCGGTCGCCTTGCCGTGTGCGGAACCGTCAACGACGTCGCGACCTCGGGCGCCAACGTGCGCTACCTATCGTGCGGCTTTATCCTCGAAGAGGGCTATCCCATGGACAAGCTGAACCAGATTGTGCAAACCATGGCCGAGACCGCGCGCGAGGCCGGCGTGCGCATCATCACGGGCGACACCAAGGTGGTCGAGCGCGGCGGTGCCGACGGCGTCTATATCAATACCGCCGGCGCAGGCGAGGTGCCCACGGGCGTAGTGCTCAGCGGCGCCAGCTGTCGGCCCGGCGACGCCATCCTGGTATCGGGCACGCTAGGCGACCACGGCATCGCCATCATGAGCCAGCGCGAGGGCTTGGCGTTTTCGAGCAACATCGAAAGCGACGCTGCGCCGCTCAATCATCTGATTGCCGACGTGCTCGCCGCCGCCCCCGACACCCGCTGCTTCCGCGACCCCACGCGTGGCGGCCTGGCATCCACGCTCAACGAGTTTGCCCAGGCCAGTGGCGTTGCCATGGAGATCGACGAGGATGCCGTGCCCGTGCGCCCCGACGTGCAGGCGGCATGCGAGATGCTCGGCTACGACATTCTGCAGGTGGCAAACGAGGGCAAGATGGTCGCTGTGGTGCCGGCCGAGCAGGCCGATGCCGCGCTGGCGGCCATGCGCGCCGCCCGCTACGGCGAGAACGCCGCCATCATCGGTCGCGTGCTGCCGCTTGCCGAGGGCACCCGCCCCGCCGTGCGCGTGCGCACCGGCTGGGGCTCAACCCGCATCCTCGACATGCTCGTGGGAGAACAGCTGCCCAGGATTTGCTAGCGGCTGCTCTGCAAGCTGCCCAGCATCCGGCCACAATCGGCCCGCCCATTTTCACTGGGACGTTGGCCCACTCAAACTGCGGGGAGATGGAAGAGCCCTCCTGCCGAGCTAATCGGCAGGAGGGCCCTTCGCTTTGCAAAACCATACTCCTTGCAGTATTTACCTGTCAGGCAGACGCTCGTTACGCCGCGCGACGCTTGGTGTAGAAAAACCAGCCGCCGACGGCCGCGATACCGACGATGCCCACGGCAACACCGGCGATGGCAAAGCCGTTCGAGCCCGCGTCCGCAGCCTTGTTGGCGGCGCCGGCGCTCAACGCGGCGGTCTTGCCGGACGTGCCCGACTTTTTGCCGCTCTTGTCTGTCTTGCCGGCGACGGAAGACTCCGTCGAATCCTTCTTGCCGGATTCGGCCTCGGCCTTGGAATCGCCAGCTGCCTTGGCGCCCTCGCTCGAGGAAGCACCGGCCATCTTGGCGGCCACAGGAGCCATTACGCCCGCAAAACCGGCGGTCCCGTTGCCGGCACCGCCGTCCGACCCGGCACCCGGCGTCAGGACGCCCGGCGCCACCGTGGGCTTCTGCGGGTCCTTGCTGCTCGAGCCCTTGCCCGCCGTCACGGCCGTCTTCCAGGCAATCGTCTCTCCCGAGGAGACACGATACGTCGTGAGCGCGCGGAGCGCCTGCTCGGTCGCCATGGCGTTGGCCGCGCCGCCCTTGCTGTGCGCATAGCCGTTGCCGCCGTCCACGCGGTACAGGTCCAGCGCGCAGACCACGTTGGTCACGGCATTTGCAAACCCGTTAACGGGGTTGGCCGGGTCACGGTCGAGCGAAAGCAGCGCGAGGATCACCTGGGCATTGGCCTCGGCAGAACCGAAATCACAGGTGCCCGCGCTCATCTTGCCCTTGAGGTAGGAGAGGCCGTTCTCGATGGCAGCATCGACCTTGGTGTCGCCCTCATAGGGCGCCACGGCCTGGATCGCCATGGCCGTCAGGTCCACGTCGCCCAGACGCGTACCCTCCACGGTGTCGTCGCTGCCGAGAAGCTCGCAGACGGCGTCCGCGAGGCTCGCGCGCGTCCAGGCAGAACCGGCGGGTACATCCGAGCCGCTCGCATTAAGCGCCATCAGCGCAAAGATCTTCTCGTTGGCGCGCGTCATATCGGTGCGGCTGCAGATGAGCTCGACCAGGTTGACGCCGTCATAGTCGGTGATGTCCTCGCCGATGGCGGAGAGGGCCAGCGCCACACGCTCGGTCTCAGTCAGAGCGCAGGTCGCACTCCCCCACTCGGCCTTGTGCTTGGCCAGCGAGGCGCGGTAGTTGTCGAGCAGCCTGGAATCGATCTTGCGGCCCGCCTTGGCAAAGTCGTAGATCTCCCACTCGTCGCCGTACTGGAAGGCGTCGGAGCTGCGGCGCACGTCGATGAACGCAGCGGCAGCATCGATGCCCGCCGAGGCGGACTCACTCGTGGCGGGGCTCGCGGCCACACCGGCCACGGTGATGGTAAGCGTCACGGGCTCGGCACCGGCGGTCGTGTCCACCGGCGTACCCGTCGCGACCACCGTGCCGGCCGAAAGCGCAGTCACCGTGTAGTCACTCGAGGCCACGTACAGGCCGTCATCGGGAGCGCCGTCGACGTGCTTCCAGGCGCTCTTCTCGATGCGGTCGATGCCCACGATACCCGAGGCGTCCTTGCCGTCGAGCGTCTTGAACGTCCAGGTGAGGCCGGGCTCGGTCACGCTCCAGCCGTCCGCGTCGTTTTTACCGGTAAAGGTCAGGTCGAGCTTTTGCGCCGAGCCGGCCTTGAGGTAGAGGCTGTCCGTGCCGGCCGTCACGCTCGCAAGCGGATTTTGGTAAGCATAAGTCACGTCGCACGACGCGCTGATGACCTTGCCATCGGCGTCCGTGTCGGGCAGCGTCGCGGTAAACGTGGTGGTGCCAGCCTTGTACGCCGTGTAGCCGATCTCGCCCGCGGTGGCGTAGACCGCCACGGCAGGATCGCTGCTCGTCACGGTAAAGTTGTCGCGGTTGGTGGCGTTGTCGGGCGCCACCACCGGGCGTGCGTGATCGGTCAAAAACGCGCCGCGCTCGGAGAGCGGGTTGCGGCCCTGCAGGTAGACGGTGGCGCCGTCCTCGTTATAGCCCATCGAGATGGACGTGGCGGCCACGGCTTCTGACGTCAGCGTCACGCTCTTGGAGCCAGCGCCCGCAGATGCGACGTCGCGCGGGGTAACGGTGATCGTGGCACTGCCGGCATGCTTGAAGTAAAAGCAGGCCGAGTAGTCGTTGCTGTAGATGGTCGTAGGATCGCTCGAGGCAAAGTGGAAGCGGCTGAACGAAACGGGCACGTACTCGTCCTTATCGGCGTCGACGTAATGCACGCGCACCTCGAGGTTGCGCACCTCGGAGCCCTGGACGGTAGCCGCACCATCGGTCACGTCGCTCACGGTGCCGTCGGAGGCACGATACCACAGCTCAAAGTCATCGAACTGTTTGGCCTTGGCCTTGATCTTGATGGTGGCCACGGTCTGCTCGGAACCATTGGCCTTATGCTCGGTGGCGGTCACCGTGCCGGTGGCGTTGTCGTAGATGTAGAGCTCGCCCGTGGACTCGTTGATACCGATATTTCCGCGGTTGGCATCGTCGGTGCCCCAGGTGACGGCGCTCGTGGCCGGCACGCCCTTAAGCGCAAAGACGCCAAGTTTGCGGTAGGCGTTCACAGCGTCGGGCGAAACCTCGAGCATATGGTCGGCAACCGCCTGGCTGGTGCCGTCGTTGGCCGTGAAGCTCACGGTGTAGGTGTCGTCGGGCGTGGTATCCTCGGGCGCCTGGTAGCTGTTGCCCGAGCCAAAGACCGGCGTGCCATTTTTATCGATACCCCAGCTGCTGCCGTTGGCGCCGCAGTTAGCGTTGATGAGGTCGGCGAAGGCGTCGGTGGCCATGTCGGCCGGGTCGACGGCATAGGAGTTGACGAGCGCCGAGGCGGGGGCGTCCATCTTGTTGGTGAGGAATGCGCCCCAGTAGGTGTTGACGAGCTGGCCCGCGTTGTAGGTCGCGAACAGCGCGCCCGCCGTGCCCTCGGAGGTCGACACGCAGTTGGACACGATGCCGCCGTCGAGCGTGCGCGCAAAGCCCGCAACGCCCTTGCCGGTCACGCTCGTGGAGCAGTTGAGCACGGCGCCCTGCACACTGTTGCCCAGGGGGCCGAACGCCTTGCCGTCCGTCGCTTGCTTCAGTTTGCCGGCAAACGAGATGTTCTGCACCACGCCCGTGGAGGCAACGCCGCCCATGAGCGACTTCACGCCACCGCCGTTGGCGAAGGTGATGGTGTGGCCCTGGCCGTCGAGTGTGCCCGCAAGTATGCCCATGGGAGCAAAGAAGTACTCGTCATCGATGGTAATGTCGTTGTCGAGAACGTAATAGGCGTCGGCGTCGGCGGGTTTGAACTTGTTTTCGAGGTCGCTCTGCGAGCTCAGGTGCACTACGTTCTGCGGCTGAGCCACGGGCTCGGTGGGCTTGGGCTTCTCGAGCGCGGCAATGGCATCGGTGAGCGTCTTGGTTGCGGCGTTGACCTCGGCCTGCTTGGCGTCATCGTTGGCGTAGACGTCTTGAGCGCTCACAAGGGCCTCAGCGAGCTTCGACCAGCTCTCGGCCGTGTAGTCGTTCTCGATCTTGGCGTTGGCATCGTCAATCGCAGCCTTGAGGGCATCCTTGTTCACGACGACCGCAGCGCCGCCCGAGATCAGCACAGGCAAACCGCCCTGCGCAGACCAGGTAAAGCCGGTGGCAGGGGCATCGGTGTTGAGCTTATCGACCGAGGCCTGGGTCTTGAGGTCGTCGACAGAGATTTTGCTGCCAAAGGAAGAATCGACCTTGTAGCCGCACGCCTGATCGCCCGCAGTGAACAGATTGTTGGTCACGGTGCCAGACTGATACCAGGCAACGAGGCCGTAACCGCCAAAGGGCATGCCGCTGAGGCTGCCGGCGTAATACGAGTTGAGCACCGAACCGCCATCGAGCTTGCCTACAAGACCGGCAGCGTCAGCGAAAGTCCAATTGTCGTCAGAGGGGCTTGCCGTCGACCAGCACATTTGCACGGTACCCGAGCATGTGGTGGCGATAGGACCGTCGGTGCCAGAAATCGTCATCGAACCCGTCACGCCCAGATTCTGTACCGTACCAGCCACGCTCTTCGCCAGCGCCTTGCCGTTGAGCACGATGCTGTGGCCCTGGCCATCGAGCGTACCGGCCACGGTCTCGATCTGTTGGCCAGCCTCAAGGCTGATATTCGCCGCGAGCTTCACGACAGCCCCGGCCTCGATGGTGGTGGGCAGCTCATCGGCAAAAGAGACCATCACGGTCTCGCCGGCCTTGGCGACGCGCGCGCCGCGTGCCTGCTGAGCATCGGCATCCTCGTCGTCGATGTCCGCCGCGGCGGCAAGGCTCTCATCGGCAGACGGAGCGGCCTCGGAGCTCGCCTCATCCGCCGATGCCTCGGCGCCTTCAGCACCCGTCTGCTCGTCCGCAGTGAAACTCGACTCGTCGGCATTCTCGGCAGTATCCGCCTGCTGCGAGGCCTGGGCCTGCGCCTGCACAGCGATCTCTGCCACGCCCTCGGCAAATGCCGACGTACCCGGCATCGACCAGACGAGCAGCGCCGAGAAAGCAGCGGCTCCCAGGCGCTTGAGCATAATGTTGTTTCGCGTCACCCGTTCTCCTTCTTTCGCGAACCTGCAATAGAGCCATGGCGAAGAAGGCGGGACAGGCGATACCCCGGCAGCACAAAGGCGCACGTCAGCCACCCTATCGGCAGCAAAACGCACGCTCAGCAGCACCCCTTGTAGACCGGAATCCAGCGGCAAACAGAGAGGCCCTCGGTTTCGAGAAGAGCGCGGGCAGGTAATCTGACTCGCGGGCGCGCCCGCATACAGTAACCGCCTTGCTCGGGATTCTCACCCGATTCCCCTTTATGCGCTCGCGCGCACCCGTGCTCCGGCTTCTATTTTTAATCGGAGGAAGTGTACGTTACCGCAGGTAAATCGGTCAATGCGCTACACAAAAAACCGCCATACCCGAGCCATATGGCTCCCGGATGACCACCTATAGGCAACCCATATCGCCACTAGGCCGCTAACGAACCAAGCCCGCCCGCAAGATTGAGCGGGCCGAGTGTCCCCCGTGGGGCTGAGGGGGCCAAATGTACCTGTTAGAGGCCATTTAAGCGTTTTAACGGGGACTTTTGGCCCCCTCAGTCCCACGAGGGACATTTGGCCCGCTCATGCCCGACTGGAACGGCACGCGCTATCATGGGTGCCGTTTTGATGAGTCATCTTGATGGGAGCGTACCTATGGCAGCTTTTTCCACCGTGATCTTTGACCTTGACGGCACCATCCTCAACACGCTCGAGGACCTGGCAGCCGCCGGTAACCATACCTGCGAGATGCACGGTTGGCCCACGTTTGCCGTTGACGAATACCGCTATAAGGTGGGAAACGGCATGCTCAAGCTGGTCGAGCGCTTTATGCCCGCCGAGTATGCGGGCGACGGGCGCGCCTTTGAGCAGTCGCTTGCCGAATTTAGGGCTTACTACGGCGAGCACAAGGAGGACCACACCGCCCCCTACGCCGGCACGATTGAGATGCTCGACCGTCTGCGCGCCGCGGGCATTCAGCTTGCCGTGCTCACCAACAAGGATCATATTTCGGCAGCCCCGCTTATCGAGAAATACTTTGGTTCCGAGCGCTTTGCGCTGGTGCAAGGCCGTGTCGATGCGTTTCCGCCTAAGCCCGAAGCGCCCGTCACGCTGCACGTGATGAAGGAGCTGGGCGCCAATCCGGCGACCACGCTCTATGTGGGCGATTCGAATGTCGATGTCCTGACCGGCCACAACGCCGGCCTTAAGAGCGCCGGCGTCAGCTGGGGCTTCCGCGGCCGCGCAGAGCTGGAGACCGCCGGCGCCGACTACGTGGTAGACACCCAGGCAGAGCTCGCGGCGCTGGTGCTGGGCGAGTAGCGAGCGGCACTGCTTAACGTAGCTGCGACAATTCTTCCGCGAGGAAAGCGCGTCCCGTTTTGGAGCTCCGAAATGGGATGCGCTTTCCGCTTGAGGCGCGTCGGGAAAACGCCATCCCGTTTTGGAGCAATATTCCGGGTCGCACTTTCCGCAACCCACCCCATCCGGAAACCGCGACCCACTATTCGCCCAAATACCGGCTCGCATTTTCCCGAGCACCCACGATGCAACGCTGAACAAAGGAGACAGGTTCATATGCACCAAAGGAGTGTCCCCAACTGCCGGCAGAAAAGGAACGTCCCCAACTGCCGCCCCCAATGACTACCATGGCAACGCCGCAGGTAGAGGACGGACAGCGAGCGGGCACCAGAGCGAACAAATTGGCATGAAAAGAGGACGGCATAGACCTTCTGGTCATGCCGTCCTCTTTGAATGACAAGT
>USFU01000012.1 GCA_900554135.1 uncultured Collinsella sp.
GGGTAGAATGCATGGATAACTTGATGCTTACGGGCGACGGAAAGGAATCGTTGCATGGACCAGGACAAGACGACCGTAATGGGTGGCTACGACTCCCCGCGGACGGGCAATGGCGCCGATGAGACCCGCGTCGTGCCGAATCCCGGCTACGCTGCCCCCGATACGACGCAGGCGTCGGCCGATCCCACGCGCGTTGTGAATTACGGAAACGCAGCGCAGGACCCGTATGGTGTCTCGTCGCGGAGTCCCTACGGCAACGCGGCGGCAGACCCTTATGATGACCTGCTGCAAAACCCCATTCCGCAACCTCAGCAGACGACATATATGCCGCGCACGGCACAGCCGCGCTACGAGTCGCGCGACCGATATGCGCGTGAGCCGTATCGCGAGTATCCCAAGTCCATCCCTCAGTATGGCGAGGACGAGGAGAAGAAGCCTTCGCGTTCGTCGGGCGTGATCAAGAAAATCCTGATCGTGCTGGCGATCTTCTTTGCCCTGTCGGTTGTGTTTGCCATCGTGTCGGGTATGCTCAACAAGCGGGGCGCCACGACTGATACCACGGCCGAGCAGACCGAGACTACCCAGTCCGGTACCGTCGACCTGAGCGATATCCCGGGTCAGTACTGGTCCAACGCCAAGAAGCTCCTAAAGTCGCGTGGGGCCGATCTTTCGAATGCCGTGATTCTGACCGACGACGGCTCGACGCCCGTTGTTGATGCCAATTGGGTCGTGACGTCTGCCTACTATAACGACAACGGTAACCTCGAGATTCAGCTCACGCGCAAGGACGGCTCGTCGGGCAACGCGTCCGGCGACCAGGGCGGCGCGGACAGCTCGAGCTCCAACACGCTGGAGGACTTGAGCAACAAGGCCCAGGAGCTGGGAGATAAGGCGCAGCAGTTGGGTGACACGGCTCAGAATCTCGGCGATACCGCACAGAACCTGGGCGATATGGCAACGAACGCCTGGGGTGCCCTGCAAAACGGCATCTCGGGCGCGCAGGGGAACTAGCGGTCGAGCGGCTAGAGCCTTAGCAGTGCAAGTAAAAACGGGGCGCAGGATCGCGTGACCGGGCGCGTAGGCGCGTTGGTCGGCGGTCCTGCGTCCCGTTTTGCTGTCGATTACAGCTGTTCGGCCGGACGGTCGGGCGAGCTGAAGCCCGAGTCAAATGTGACGACGCACGAGACATCGGGCCGGCGCTCGTGCACGATGCGCGTGACGAGCTCCAGCAGCTTCTCGTCGGATATGTCAAAGCCGTCGGGACGCACCAGGTCAAATGACACAAAGCCGTCGTGCTCGTGCAGGTCGTGGATGGAGAGCGCGGGATCTATCTGCATGACGCCGCGCTTGACCCAGCCGCGCAGGTCGTCGCCGGTGGTGGCGATGGGGTCGCAGTGCAGCGTGATACCGATGCCCATCTGCCGTTTGATGTCGTGTTCGATGGTGTCCAGAATCTCGTGGTGCTCAAACGCATCGCCCTCGCCGGGCATTTCCACGTGTGCGCTGGCAAACTGACGGCCGGGGCCGTAGTCGTGCACCATGAGGTCGTGCGTGCCTAGAACCTGCGGATACGACATGATCTTGTCGAGGATTGCCTGGACGAGCTTGGGGTCGGGCGCTTGCCCCAACAGCGGGCTGATGGCGTCGCGCACCAGGCCCATGCCGCTGACGCAGATGAAGATGCCCACGCCCAGGCCTGCCCAGCCATCGAGGTCAAAGCCAGTCGTCTGCGAAACAAGCGCTGCGGCCAGGACCGAGGCCGAGGCAATGACGTCGTTTTTGGAATCCTGCGCCGTGGCGATAAGCGTCTCGGAATCGATGCGGTTGCCCAGCGTGCGGTTGAACGCCGCCATCCAAAACTTGACGAGCATGGACAGGACAAGGGCTGCCATGGAGAGCGCCGAATACGCGGTGGGGGAGGGCTTGATGATCTTGGTGACCGACTCCAGGATCAGGTTGATGCCGACGGCGCAAACGAGAACGGCGACAAACAGCCCCGCTAGGTACTCGTAGCGGCCGTGACCATAGGGGTGCCCCTCGTCGGCCGGGCGGCTGGCAAGGCGGAATCCGAGCAGGCTCACGATATTGCTCGAGGCGTCGGAAAGGTTGTTGAAGGCGTCGGCGATAAGCGAGACGGAGCCCGCGAGCAGACCGGCTATGCCCTTGGCCAGGCACAGCGTGATGTTGAGGCCGATGCAGATGAGGCTTGCGGCAAAACCCGCGTTGGTGCGGCGGGAGGTATCGACCGGCTCGCTTTCGCTGCCGGGAACAAGCGTATGTACCAGCCGATTTACAAATAGCATAGCGGTCGTCCTAACAATCATGGTTAAGGGGATAGTGTAGCTTGCGCGGGCGCGCTGCGTGTCGAAGCTCAGAAAATGCAGCAATGGTCTGCCCGCGTTAACGGGCGACGTGGGGCGAGCAGGGCGTATCGCCCGGCGAGTATGGTTTCCCCGACTCGTCGATGGGCGGAATGCGTTTCTGCGCTACCATTTGCACTAGTTATGACTGCAGCCGTGTCGCATGTGCAAACAGTGCGCCGCGGATTAATTGGAAGGGGAGCTATGGCGACGAGCGTTACGCCTGAAATCAACGGATACGAGCTGACCGATGGTCAGGTTGGCAAGCTCCGCAGCTGGTGCAAGGGCAACGCGGGAGCGGCGTCGTCCGCGACGGGCGAGACGTTCGCGCGTCCGCTTGCTCCCGTACTTGTTGGCGGCGACCTGTTTATCTACTCGATGAGCCGCATGTTTTTTGAGTCCTATGGCGTGAGGCCGCTTGTTCTAATTGCGGAGAACGTCAAGATCGTGACGACGACCAAATTCGCCGAGATCATGTATGTTCACGGTACCGATGACGAACCTACGCTGCTCGGCGCCCTCAAGGCCGTCTCGGATGCCGTTGCGCCCTGTGACCCGATGCTTCACGTTTTGGGTACGGGCGACTGGTATGCCCGCACGTTTGCTCGCAATGCGGAGCTGCTGCACTCCTGGGGCTTTACCACGCCGTACTGTGACTACGACACGTTTGATTCCATTACACAAAAAGGTATCTTCCAGGGCATTTGCGACGAGCTGGGCATCGCCCATCCAGGTACCTATGCCATGCCTTGCGACGAGTCGGTCGAGGCCGTTGACCCGTATGCCTGCCCATTTGGCTTCCCGGTCATTGCCAAACCTTCGAATTCCGCTGCCTGGCATTATGTCGAGTTTGACGGCAAGGCAAAGGTCATGACGGTTGACTCCGCGGAGGAGCTCGCTCGCGTCTACTCGGCGCTTCGCTCTTCGTGCTACGACAAAGACCTGCTGGTTCAGGATATGATTCCCGGATTTGATGAGTCGCTCTATTCGATTACCTGTTTTGCCTGGAAGGGCAAGGTTGAGTTCTCCGTCTTGGGTCACGTGCTGCTGCAGGACCACGCACCCTCTGCCATCGGCAACCCGGTCGTGATCGTGGGCGATACGGAGATGCCCGCATGGAAGGTCAATCTTCTGAACGATGCGAAGCGCTTCCTCGAGAAGGTCAACTATACGGGATTTGCCAACTTTGACGTTATGTACGACTCTCGTGACGGCTCGTATCGTTTCCTTGAGGTCAATGCCCGCCTGGGGCGCAACTCGTGGTACCTTTCGCTCGCGGGTATCGATCTGCCGCGCGTTATGGTCGATCACTGGATTGCCCCCGCATGCCTTGGCACGGAGCCGACGGCAACGTATGGTACCCAGAGCGAGCCCTCCCATGCGTCGCGCGCATTTACGTTCAAGATGGTTCCCGATGCCGTCATCAAGCGCTATGCCGCTTCTTGTGCCGATAAGGACTATGCGCTTTCGGACAAGGCGGATGTGTCGCCCGTTCTGTGCAAAGCGGACACGCTTGAGCACAGGCTCTGGGGATGGATCACAAATATGAACCAGATTCGCAAGTTTAAGCGCTACGTTGGAGATGCCCGCAAGTAGCGAATAAGGTCCGGCCGCCAAGACGGCTCGGGACTTTATTGGTTGGTGCGACAAGTTGTTTCGACCGGCTCGCCCTCGCTGCCGGGAACAAGCGTATGTACCAGCCGATTTACAAATAGCATGGCGTATCTCCTCGCATTCTCATTAAGGGGATAGTGTAGCTCGCGCAGACGCAACGTGTACCGATGCTCAGAAAATGCAGCAATGGTCTGCCGGCGCTAACGGGCGCGAGGCGGAGGGGGCGACTGCCCGCGCGCGTTCGAGTTCACTGCGCCTTCCCGTTCGACCGAGTGCTCCATTTTGGGCCACATGGGTATGGGCACGTGCCGAATTGCTCGACATACTTAATGTCGACAGCCCTGTGCAAAGGAGGACGTTTCCATGGACGAGATGTTTGCCATTAAATGCCAAAACTGCGGCGGCCCCATGTATTCTCATCAGGCAAAGCGCAGCTTTGAGTGCGCCTATTGCGAAACGGTTATTCCGTGGCAAGCGGACGCCGGGGAGCCCAAGAGCGCCCTGGGCATTCGTCATACGCCGCTGACGGTGGTTGACGGGCTACTCAAGCTCACGCACGTCTCGCAGCTCGAGCGCCCAGAGGACCCGGGCTGGTATTTCTTCAATTCGTACTGGCGCAATCAGTCGGTTCTTGAGCACCTGCTGTGGGAGGACCGCGGCACGGCGCAGGAGTTCCAAGAGGCGACGCACGTGAGCATTCCCTGTCCCTTCTGCGGCGCGTCCTTTGAGGGGTCATCGACCCAGCGCGTGTTTGAGTGCCCGTCCTGCGGCAACAAGATTGGCGTGGCCGACCTGCTCAAGCCCGGCACGTTTAGCAAGCGCCTGACCATGGGCGTGGGTGCCGAGTACGTGCCTGAGCAGGGTATTCCCTGCGAGATAACGCCGCAGCAGGCACGTGCCAACGCGCTGCAGCTGGTGCGTCAGTACCCGGAGGCCTTTGCCGGGCACGACGTGGAAGACGCGATCCAAAACGACATGATGCTCTTCTATTTCCCCATGGCGCTCGCGGACCTGCGCATGATGGCATCCTTCCCGGGCAAGGGCCTGAGCAAGGAGACCCTGGTGTACTACGAGGTGCTCGACTGGGCATATCCCAGGGCCAACTACCTGGATGTTCGCCTTATGGGCATTTTGGAGCCGTGGGACTTCGGCAAGGTGGGGCCGTTCGATCCCGCCATGCAGGAGGGCGACTTCCGCGTCGTTTCCGTCGATGCGTCCACCAAGGACCAGGTGGTCATTGATAAGCTGGCGCTCGATATTGCCGGCAACGATGCCGAGGCGATCCTGGGGCTCAATAAAAAGAGCATCCGCACGTGGGCGCACAAGGCTCGCAAGCACAAGGGCGGCCTGGTGATGGTACCGGTCTACTTTGTCGATCGCCCGGCGTCGGACAGCCGCGACGGCGAGCAGGTGCGCATTGCCGTGAACGGCCAGACGGGCCGTGCGGCCGCGGTGGTGTTTAGCGACAAGCGCGAGACGCATGTGGTGGCGCCGCTCAACCCCAACGTGATGCTGTCGAGCGAAAGCACCGTGCACGCCACGCCCATCGAGGTCAAATACGTTAAATCGCCGTTCTTATACCAGATCGTACGCCGCGGAAGCGGCGAGCAACCGCGTCAGGTGGCAGCGGCGGCCGAGGGTTCCTACCGAGAGGAAAAGCCCAAACGCAAGGGGCTGCTTGCAGCGATCTTTGGGAAGTAGGGGAGCGGTACGGGACAGCGCGCAGTAGTGCGAGCTGTCCGTCGTGGTAGATCTAAATAAACAGCGGGACGGCTGCAGCCGACCCTTTAAGACGGTAGCCAATGGGACTTCATCAGGCGAACGTCGCATTCTGTAATCATCATTTATGCGGTCCCTTAATCATTTGCGTTGACTGACATTGTCTTCGTTGAAGACGTGTCCTAAAACAAACACCGTTCTATCAGCTCTTTGCCGCGCAGAGTGTCGATCCATTCCTGCGGAATGGCGTCCATGCCGTATGCTGTGCCGGCGAGGGCGCCTGCGACGGCCGCGGTGGTGTCGGTGTCGTCGCCCAGGTTGACGGCGGCAAGGACGCAATCTTCGTAGCTGTTAGTGTTGACGAAGCACCAGGTGGCTGCCTTAAGGGCGTCACGTACGAAGCCGCCTGACCTAATCTCCTGTTCAGGTACGCCTTTCAGCTGCAGCGCCCACGAGGGGAGCGCGTCGTTCATCACGCTCTTCATCAGCTCGACAAATATGACGCATGCATCGGTTGACGTTCTGTGGGCGTGCGTTATCGCGGAGACCTCGCAGATCTCGTCGTCAGTCGCGTCGACAAACGCCAGGGGCGCGATGCGCATGAGCGATCCGTTGCCGTTGTCGCGCTCGCCGGAGCCTCCTTTGCCGGTGTGCAGGGCGCGGGCGGTCGTGCCGCCGTAATCGTAAACACCGTCGATCGTATATTCGCCACGGGCAATCCAGCTTACGAACTTGTCGCGCATGTCTGCGGTGTCGATATGACCGAGCTCCCTAATCGAGTCACAGGTAGCAAGCGTCATAGATGTGTCGTCGCTCCAGGTGCCGGCGGGCTGCCCATGCGTGCCGTAGCCGATCATGTCCGTGCATTCGAACGTGCCACGAGGCCTGAACTCGTAGGGAACGCCCAGCGCGTCGCCGACGGCAAGCCCATAGATGCAGTCGCGCAGCGTTGTTTTCGGTCTGTCTGTCATGGGAAACACCTCTCGTACTTTGGATTGAGGATGCGCGGCTACCTACGGCAATGTGTCCAGCCCAATTCGGGACGCAGTGAGTCCCGAATTGGGAGAGCTTGTCAGCTAATCTGACAAATGAAAAACCCGCAACGCTATTGCTTTATACGGCAATAGGGATCTCTTTCGGGCGCCCTGCCTTTGGTGCGTCGGCGAGTCGTGCCTCGATGGAAGCTTTGGACACCATGCGCTTGGTGCCGTCCTTCCATGAATCCAACAGCCCAGCATTTATCAGTTGCGATACCCGTGCTGAGCTAACACCGAGCATACGCGCGGCATCCGCTGCGGTGACGGCGGGGATGTCGGCGAGTTCGCGGCTGACGGCTACGGCGATAATCTTGCCGCCGTGTCGCGGCTCATGTCCGAAATCCGGCGCGGGAAGTTCAATGCCACCCATAAGGTGATCGTCGACCATACATGCGAGAAAATCAGCGGCGCTTTCGACGGCGTCGTTTAGATCGGAGCCAAACGTTCCTCCTCCGCCCAGCGAGCCACATGGCACGGCATCGACCATACCGTCCGAATCAAAGAACTCAAATTCCCATACGTAAACCATGCAAGACCTCCTCTAAAAAGCGATGCGAAATGTGATGAGGATGAGCTATCGAAGCCCTGCCTGCCTTAGGATTCTTTTGGCAATTTGATCCTCAATCTCTCGGTGGCGTTTCACGAGCACGAGTTTATCTCCTTTGACGAACTTCTCGTGATTAGTTCCTCCTTTCGAGATGAAGCCGGCTTCTTCGAGGATACGGATCAATTCGCGTCTCTGCATCTCAGCCTCTTTCAATAACTATATATTAGCACTTCCTAAGGGTTTTATGCTTAAATCTTAGCTATTGCTAATCCTTTTTTTGCGGCCCATCCTTGGATAACGGCTTATATTCGTTGTTGTATTAGTCTATTTGCTCGTGCGGACACGTTTTGGTGCCCTGCGCGTGACCGCAAAAAGGGTTTGTAGTGACTAAAATGTGGTCATAGAGATAGTTTTATCGAACTCCATGGGGGTGGCGCGCGTGGATAACAATACGTTGTTGTTTCACGATAAGGGTGCCGGCGTTTTCAAGGGAATAAGCATCTATCCCAATCGTATCGAGGCGGTCGTGAAGAACAACTTCTTCGGTACCCATACCAAGATCGTCTACCTCAAGGACATTACGGGTGTCAACAGGGTCAAGGGTAAGCGCGTGCTCCTTCGTAATAGGTTACTGACCGACTGTTCCTACAGGCTGAGCAGTCATTCCCAGGCCAAGGAATTTGTGAACGTGCTCAATATGGTGATGTAGCCGATGGTGGCGTTCGGACCAAGGTAAAAATCAGGGGCGCAGAACGGTGTTCTGCGCCCCTCATCGAGTTGATGCGCCCAAAAGGCCGGCTGGCCTATTCGCTAGCGCCTTCGTCACTTTCATGGTCGTTGGCAAGCATTGCCGCGCCGGCGACCGTTGTCGCCACGGCGGCGGCAGCGAGCCCGGCGGCAATGCCAGAGTTGTCGCCTGTGCCGGCAAGCTTTTCGCCTGAGCCCTTGCGCTTGTTGCCCTTGTCGTTCTTGTCGGCGCCGCCTGCGTTGGTGCCGTTGCCGTCGCCGTCGCCGGTGTCCGTAGCGCCTGCGTTGCCCGAAGCCGTCACAGTAAAGCTTGCGGCTCCGTCACTGGCAAGCTTGTAGTTTTGCGCCGCGTCGCCCAAAAGGCCGTTCACGTGCACCCAGTACGTTCCCGCGGCAAATGTCTCGCCCTCTGCCATTGCCGTGCCCGGCGCGCCGTTTGCATCGTGCATAAACTCGAGCTGGGCTGTGCAGGCATCGCCTTCGAGCTTGCCCTCGAGCGCCGCTGCAACCTTTGCGCGCACATCCTCGCCGACCTTAAGGCCTTCGAGCCCCTCAAAGTGGGGCGTCAGCGCGCGCGGGTCGACATGGATGGGCACGGAGCCCTGCAGTCCCGTAGCGGTTTCGTTGCCCAGGGCGTCGACATCCACGTATTCGATGGCAAAAACCCTGTCCGGAGCTGCTACGTTGAGTACGTTGCTGCTGTCGACGAGGCGGAAGTAGCCCTCGCCAACGGTCTTGCCATCCTGGAGCGAGGCATCGCTCAACGAATCGCCGTACGTCATGCGCATGCGGGTCGGGAGGTAGTACGAAACGGTCTGCTTGTGCTGTGTACCCTGCGTATCGTAATTGCGCTGGTAGATGCTTCGGGCCAGTGCCGCATCAACAAAGTCGGACGCAATGATGCCAATGTGCTTGAGGCAGTCCTCCTTTGTGCTCTCATTTCCGGTGCTGTTTATATACTGGCTCTTGTATAGATGCTCGTTGACCACTCGTGCTGCGGTAAAAGGATTGCTTCCTTGCTTGTAGTTCGTGCAGCTGGTGTAGTTGATACACCAGCTGTGCTCCAGGACCTTTACCTTGGCCCCGTCATTGTCCTCGACGTCCACCATGATGCGGGCGAGCTTGGTTGTCTCCTGCAGCGCCATATCGACCCAGCCGATTTTGTCGGTTCCTGTGCATTCGTAATGGTCCTGGGCGTATACCTTGGTGCAATAGGGCTCTTCGTCACCCGTTTTCCCCACGGCTTCAAAGCCCCGCTCGTCTCGAACGAGACACATAGAGGTGCTGTCGGTGTGTGCTGCGATTTTGTCGTCCCATTGGGTGAGGTCGAGGCCCCATGTGTGGCTGCTTACGCTGTTGCCGGCGAGCCCAAACCGACGCAGCAGGACGATCTTTCCGCGCACCTCGCCCAGCGTGGGGATGCGGCTCGATGTGTAGAACAGGTCGGGGTTCTCATCAAAAACCTTGCCCAAGGCCGTCGTGAGGCTTTCGTTGGTAGCCTCGTCATTGCCTCGCGACACAAGCATGATGAGCGCTTCTGTCGGGTTTTCGCTCAAAAACGTATTGAAGTACCCGATGACATCGGAGAGATGCATAAAGTTCCCGTCTTTTTTGAGCAGGTAACAAGCTCCGTGGTCGATGCCAGGGTTCTCACCCTTTCCAAGTCGAATATCAAAATAGCGAACGCCTTCGAGCAGCTGTGTGGGGATGTAATCCTGCTGGCATTTTGCTTGGGAGGATTGGGGCTCGGTGTCGTTGTCCACGCTGCAGGTGCCCGAATCGTGCGTGCCCGGGATGCTCAGTTCGTCGAGGAACTTGTTGTTGTCGACGTATTTCATCCAACATGGCCCGTCGGTGTAGCTGCTATACCTGATCCAGTCGATACTGCTAACCGTGGTATTGGTCTCGCCCTTGTCGTAACCGACAAGCTCGAGCTCCCACGAAATGCTCTTTCTCTTGTGGCAGATCTTGTTGTTGTCTTGGTCTTTGCCGTCCTTTTCTATTGCCAGGTAATTAATATCCTTTTTCTCGTTTGTGCGATCTCGGATGACATAGGTTCCGTTTGACTGAGGTTCGAACGCAAAAGCGCGGCTGGGCTTGTTGTCATACTCGCCGCTCCATACGTGGATGACCTTTCCATCTTTGTCCGAGTCGCCATCGACCGACCAAATGCTGTAGCCTGTCTTTTTATGCTCTTCGAAATTGAGCAAGGTGCGGATGGCATACCAGTTTGTGCCGTCCGCATCGGTCAGTACGTTCTCAAGGATGAGCTTGTTGGACGTGCCGTCATTAAACAGGTGGCAGACGTTGCCGATAACGTTTCCGTCTTCGTTGACACTTGCGGTGCGAAAATAGCCCGCGGGGCGAAGGCGAATGACGAAATTATGGAGGCTCTTCGCCGGTGTGGGCGTGTCGTCTGCAAATGCCGCTCGCACGGGAAGGCCCAATCCCGCGGTTTCGGGCAGGCTTGCAAATGGCGACAATGCTGCGAGTCCTAGGCCCAACGTGAATGCTCGACGGCTGATGGCGTGGTGTTCGGTCATAACTCCTCCGTTCGCAGGGTGCGGATATGCTCTTGTTTTGGTCACTATACTGCCCGGATGTCTAAACGTGTTGGCTTAATTGTCTGCGCGGCGCTATAAATCGGTGGGCGGACGCGTTGGGGCGCTTGTCCATTATGTGCTGCTACCGCACTGGGGGTGGTTTTGCCGCCCGGCACCCTCGCGTTCGTCGGCTACCGGCATAAGAAAGGGAGGGCCGGTGAGCCGACCCTCCCTTGGTACGAAGCGCTGGGTCACCGTCGCCTGCTTGCGCCGCGCTCGTGTTTCCCGTTGCGCTCGCCAGTTGCTTAGCGCTTGATCTCGATATCGTCGAGCTTGACGTCCATGGCTTCGGTCTTGGCCTTGGCGATGTCGTCGGCAAATTCCAGGGACTTCATCATGGTCTCGACGGCGTCCTTGTGCTCCTCGACGTTGTCGATGCGCACGTAGACGCTGCCGCCGCCTGCTTCGGTGAAGTACTCAGTCGTCACGCCGCCCGAGTGTGTATAGGAAGCGTTGCGCCAAGTCTTGCCGTTGTACTTGACGGGGTCATTCTCGGTCCACTCAAAGCTGGCATTCCACTTTGCCTCGTAGTCGAACAGCTCGTCGGCGTTCTTGTCAGGGTCGAAGACAGGGATGAAGCGATCGCTGGCGTGCTCGCTCTCGGTGAACTTAAACTGGGCCCTGTCGGCGGTATCGCCTGCGACGTCGGTGACCTCGACGCCCTCGGGGACCTCGACCTTAAACCAAATGAAGTCAGTCCTCATATCCACGGCTGGCTTTTCTGCTCCGCCGCCACCGCCGCTGCCGGTAGCGCCACCGCTTCCGCCACAACCCACCAGGGCAACTGCGGCAAAGAGACTGATGCAGAGGGTGAGAATCGCAAAGGCCTTCTTTTTCATGGTCGTGTCCTCCTCGATCTGTAACCGCCCATGGATTACCTGCCTTTACTGTACGCGCGGACGGCTCGCTAGGGTGGGCCATGTGTCCCATTCTGAGGGCCGGATTTGCGCCTTTAAGTGGCAATATGTCCGGACGCAAAAGAGGGGAGGGCCGGCGCCGTCGGCCCTCCCCGGGTTGGGCGCCCGTTGTTTTAATGGGGCGCGCGTACGTGGGCGTGTGCGGGGTCCCGTTACTTGATCTCGATGCTCGAAATCTCGACTTCGCGTGCCTCGGAAACTGCCTCTCCCATGTCATCGGGGAACTCGATGGAGTTGAGGAGCGCCTCGGCTTCTTTCTTATGCAGATCGAAGCCGGAGATAAGGATGTAGACGCTTCCCGGCTCAACGTCGGTAAAGAGGAGGGTTGAGACGCCGCTGTTGTCCTCGTACGTTCCGACGAGCCATGTCCTGCCGTTATACTCGACGGATCCGCCATCCTTCCACTGGAACGTATCACCTTTCTTTTCTGCCTGGTCGGCGTGGGATTCCTCTGCCGTCAGCGCTTTTTTCCAAACGGGGATAAAGCGATCGGCCGAACCGTTCTCGTCTTCGGGGAAAGTGAGCTGGACCTTGTCGGCATTCTTGCCAGCGGAGTCGCTTACACCAACGCTCTCGGGCATCTCGACCTTAAACCAAATGAAGTCAGTCTTCTTGGCAACCGGGGCCTTTTCTTTGCTCTCGCTCTTAGCGGCGCTGCCGCCCCCGCCCGATGCGTTCCCACCGCAGCCGACAAGGGCGAGTGCGGCAAAGAGGGCGATGCAAAGGGAAAGGATCGATAGGGTCTTTTTCTTCATGGTGGCGTCCTCCTTGTCTGCCGATGACATCACGGCGCCGCATACTGTTGGGGTACTGATTGCGCTGGCGGCGGATGTCTCTGTGTACTGTGCGGCTTATGCCTCCGTTCATCGCTTGTGGCCGTTGCGCGGCCGTTCCCCAACGGGTTCCTTACTTATAGATATGCCCCAGCATGTGCTGCCCGGGAGTCTCGAAAGGTGGGCCATATGTCCCATGTTTACGTGTGCGGGCTTGCCGCAAGGTGGGCCTGGCGCTGGGCAAGCGTGCGGCTTGGTTGATGCTCCCAATGTTGCGCAACAGCGATGCCGCCTTGAGGTTTTAGACTTGGCTGTGACAAAAGCTAAACCACGAAAGGTCGAACGATGTTCTGTCAAAAATGCGGACAGCAAGTTCCCGATGGATCGACGTTTTGCACGCATTGCGGGGCGTCGCTTGCGGGTGGCTCCGCGCCGACGCCTGCGAGCGCTGGTCCTTCCTCTGCTCCGGGCCTGACCCAGTCGATGCCGCCGGTCGCGCCCGCGCCTCAAAAGCCTAAGAGCAAAGCTCCGATTGTCATCGCGGTGGCGTGTGCCGCCGTGGTACTCCTTGGGGGTGGCACGGTGTTCGCGCTCGCGATGCTTAACGGGTCCAAGAGCTCTGACACGCAAATCTCGATGATCGATACCGGGTCTTCGGACGAGAAGGATTCTTCTGCCAAGAAGAAGAGCGACAAGTCCAAGGCCAAGGAGTCTTCGTCGTCGGATGACGAGGCCGTTCCCGAGGACGAATCGGCATACTACGGCTCGGGCGATTCGGACGATTACCTAACCGATGTGTATACGTACACGAACGACATGCATCCGTATAGCATGTCGATTCCCAATCGCTTTGAGATGGAAGATACTCCCAGCGGCAGTGGCGCCAGGTATGAGGATCCGGAGACGGGTTTTGTGATCAACCTGTTTGGCTACGTTAACATTAACGAAGAAACCTCGCACGAGATGTTTGTCGACGCGGACACCTCGGGCAAGGCCGACCTCTATACCGCAGAGGGCGACAACTGGTACGTGGTCTCGTGGCGCGAGGGCGACACGATCATTTACGAAAAGACGATCGTCACGGATTCGACGATTGCCATGGTGCATTTGGAGTACTCGACTGCAAACCGCGACATGGGGTCGAAGGTTATCGATACACTGTTGCCGACGTTCCAGGTGGACTAGGCGCCCGTACCTATAGCCGGCAATCGGAAACGTCGATAGCCAGTGCTCCTGACAGTCTTTGTCTTATGGGCTAGACTGGCTTGGACAAGATCGATGAATGGGACAACCGCTTCCTGGCGTCGTTGTCCTATTTTTATTATGCGTGCGGCCCGTGGTGGCCGGCGCGGTGGGCAGAGGTGTTTCGATGAGTCAAGAGATGATGGACAAAACCTGCCGAGGGTTTGCCGAGGCGCTTGCCGCGCGCGAGCCGGTTCCCGGCGGCGGTAGCGCGAGCGCGTTTGTGGGAGCACTGGGTGCCTCGCTGTGCGGGATGGTTGCTCGCTATGGCGCGACGAACCCCGCGCTTGCCGATCGCGCGGACGATCTGACACACGCGTTTGCCCAGGCAGATGAGTTGGCACAGGAACTTGTAGGTCTAGTTGCCGAGGACGTTCGTGCGTACGGCCGGGTGTCTGCGGCATACGGTATTCCTCGTGATGACCCGGCTCGACCGGCTGCGATTCAGGATGCGCTGCACGTGGCGGCCATGCCGCCGTACCGCATTATGGATGCGTGCGGTCGTGCGCTGGCGCTGCTCGAGGACATGGCGGACAAGGGCTCGCGGCAACTGCTCTCCGATGTGGCGTGCGGTGCCGTATTCTGCCGCGCTGCCATGCAGGGCGCGAGCTTGACGCTCTTTGCGAACACCACGTCTATGAAGGATCGTGCCCGCGCCGAGGAGCTCGAGGCGGCGTGCGACGATCTGCTCGATACGTGGCTGCCGCGCGCCGATGCGCTGGCGCGCCGCGCCGCTGACGCCGCAAGGAAGAGGGGATAGCCATGGCTGAGCTGTTGAAGGGCGCTCCCGTCGCCCGCGCGTTGACTGAGGAGCTTGCCGATCGTTGTGCTGTTCTGCGCGAGCGCGGCGTTGTTCCGACGCTTGCTATCGTGCGCGTGGGCGAGCGCGAGGACGACCTGTCCTACGAGCGCGGCGCCCTCAAGCGCTGCGAGAAGGTTGGGATTGAGGCTCGCCGCGTATTGCTTCCTGCCGATGTTTCGCAGGATGAGCTGCTGGCGGCTATTAAGGACATCAATGCCGACCCCGCTGTTCACGGTTGCCTGATGTTTCGCCCGCTGCCCGCTGGGCTTGACAAGGATGCAGTTGCCGCGGCACTCGATCCCGCCAAAGATGTTGACTCCATGACACCTGCCTCGCTGCTCACCGCGCTTTCGGGTCGTGGCGAGGGCTTTGCTCCTTGCACGGCCGAGGCCGTGCTGGCGTTGCTGGACCATTACGGCGTTGAGCTGGATGGGGCCAAGGTCGCGGTCGTCGGTCGATCGCTGGTAATTGGCCGTCCCGTTGCCGCCATGCTTACGGCTCGCAATGCCACAGTGACGACGTGCCATACGCATACGCGCGACTTGGCTGCCGAGTGCCGTTCTGCCGACATTGTTGTTGCCGCGGTTGGACGTGCGCACACGATTGGCGCGGATGCGGTTCGCGAGGGCCAGACGATCATCGATGTGGGTATTAACTGGGACGAGGCCGCCGGCAAGCTGGTCGGCGACGTCGATTTTGATGCTGCGGAGCCGGTTGTTGGCGCAATTACTCCCGTGCCGGGCGGCGTGGGGGCTGTGACCACGGCGATCCTCGCCAAACACGTGATTGAGGCGTCGGAGCGTGCATCGAAATAGGCGTTTTGGGCTGTATGAAGGGTCAGTAATATACCCACTGTGCAAAAAACGCCAAATATGAGTACTGTTGCCAAGATAGTCACATATGTTTTAGGTCTTTTTGGCTTCCTAGCGATATTCATTCTCGTTAGGGAGCTTATTTTATTGAACCTATGGGGAATAACGTTGTCTTGCTTTTGGACAAATGGGGATTTTCGGCACTCGTTACGAGGAAATTTGCTGCTACTAAATTGGTGACAGTACTCATATTTGGCATTTTTTGCACACAGGGGCTGCCGGGGCGGCGGTTTCGCCCTTTTTGCTCCGAAGCGATACACTGTTGCCGTTTGATTTCTTCGCTCAAGGAGGATGCGCATGCCGTGCACAACGATTTTGGTTGGTAAGAACGCGAGCTACGACGGGTCGACGCTGGTCGCCCGCAACGAGGACTCGTCCAACGGGGTGTTTGAGCCCAAGCGCATGCGCGTGGTGCACCCCGACGAGCAGCCGCGTGTCTACACGAGTGTCCTGAGCCACCTGACCGTTGAGCTGCCCGACAATCCCATGCGTTACACAAGCGTCCCCGACGTTGTCCCGGGTCATGGCATTTGGGCCGAGGCCGGCTTCAACGAGCTCAATGTTGGCATGTCCGCAACCGAGACGCTCACCACCAACGAGCGCGTCCGCGGCGCTGATCCGCTCGTGGACTACGTGCCCGCCAAGGGCAACGAGGGCGAGGACGGCTATGTGCCGGCGCAGTCCGGCGGTCTGGGCGAGGAGGATATGGTGACCCTGGTGCTGCCGTACGCCAAGTCCGCCCGCGACGGTGTGCGCATCCTGGGCGACCTGCTCGAACGCTACGGTACCTACGAGAACAATGGCATTGCCTTTAGTGACGTTGACGAGATCTGGTGGCTCGAGACCATCGGCGGCCACCACTGGATCGCCAAACGCGTGCCCGATGACGCCTATGTGACCATGCCTAACCAGCTGGGTATCGACAGCTTTGACCTGGACGATGCCGAGGGCACCCAGGCAGATCATATGTGCTCCGCCGACCTGCGCTCCTGGATGGCCGAGTGGCATCTGGACCTGACGCTGGGTGTTAAGGGCGATGGTCCCGCTGCGGTCTTTAACCCGCGCGAGGCCTTTGGCTCGCACAGTGACAGCGACCACGTTTACAACACGCCGCGCGCCTGGTACATGCAGCGCTGCCTCAACCCCAGCGATGTGTGGGACGGTCCCGAGGCCGACTACACGCCCGAGAGCGATGACATCCCCTGGAGCCGCGTGCCCGAGCGCAAGGTGACCCTCGAGGACATCAAGTACGTGCTTTCGAGTCACTACCAGGGCACGGAGTACGACTGCTACGGCAGCAAGGGTACGCCCGCCACGCGCGGCGCCTATCGTCCCATCGGCATCAACCGCAACAGTCAGCTCGCCGTGTTGCAGCTGCGTCCCTATGCACAGCCGGCGTATCGCGCCGTGCAGTGGATGGCGTTTGGCTCCAACTCGTTTAACGCGCTCGTACCGCTGTACGCCAACGTCGAGACCATGCCCGAGTACTATGCCGACACGCAGGCTCGCGTGACGTCCGAGAATTTCTATTGGGCAAATCGCCTGATTGGTGCCTTGGCCGATGTTCGCTTCCATGAGTGCGGTCGCGCGGTCGAGGATTATCAGGAGAAGGTCGGCGGCATGGGCCACAAGCAGATTCACGACGTTGACGCTGTCGTAGCCGCACTGCCCGAGGCCGAGGTGCCCGCCGAGCTCGCCCGCGCCAACGAGGCCTTTGCCGAGCGCGTACGCGTGGAGACCGATGCTCTGTTGGGCAAGGTGCTCTACACCACGAGCTGTGCCATGAAGAACTCCTTCGCGATGAACGACAATGTAAGGTAAAGCCCACCTTGCGACGAGCGAGCGGGGCAAACGCCGTCGAAGGCTTTGCCCCGCTCGATTCCTATCTTGGCGGTAAAACGATTTTGTGTCGTTCGCCCAATCTTGGGTACAAGAAGGCCAATGCAGTTGTTCATGATTGGAGCCAACCATGGTTATGAAACTCGATCAGCTTGTTAACGGTGCCATCAACGTGGGCTTCGGCGCCGCCGCCGTTGCCGTCGAGGGCGGCAAGAAGGTTCTCGACGACCTCGGTACCAAGGGCGAGCATGTCCGCAAGGATGCCGGCATCCCCGATATCGCCCGCAGCGTGTCCGATATGTTCGAGCAGGCGGGTGGCACCATCTCCGACCTGACCGAGCGCCTGGGCATGCAGGGCGAGACTGCGGCACAGCGCGTGCTCGACGAGCTCATCCTGGCCCGCGTCCGCGTTATGACCGCCCCCGAGCGCACGGCCTTCCTGGCCCATGTGCGCGACATCGTCGATTCGGTCGAGGACAACGTGACCTCGGTGCCCGTCGAGTCCGTTGAGCCCGACGACGCAGAGGACGCCGAAGAGGCCGAGTAGCAGCGCAGATGGCAGATTCCACCACCGATTACAACAATCTAGATCCCTTGGGTGACGAGGCGGCGGTTGTCGACGAGGTCGATGCCGCCGTCTCGGGCGCTCGCAAGAAGCCGCGCGCTGTCGATATGGTCCCCGAGGAGCCCGACGCGATGGCGCCGGACGAGGAATACCAGCTCACACCGGCAGGTCGCCGCGAACGCATCGGTCAGATCGTTCGCCTGGTCAAAAAGTATCGTGTGTGGGATAACCTCACGCCGGTCCGCCTGCGCCGTCTGCTCGAAGAGCTCGGCCCCATGTTCGTCAAGATGGGGCAGATTCTGGCTAACCGCTCCGAGATTTTGCCGCAGCGGTTTTGCGACGAGCTGCGTCGCCTGCGCTCCGACGTAGAGCCGGTGCCGTATGAGGTGGTGCTCCGCTGTCTGGAAGAGGAGTACGGCCAGCGCCTGGGGCAGATGTTCGACGCGATCGATCCCAATCCGCTCGGTAGCGCGTCGCTTGCGCAGGTTCACCGTGCCCGCCTGGTGACGGGCGAGGACGTGGCCGTTAAGGTGCAGCGCCCCGGCGCGCAGCAGGTCATGGCGCAGGACATCGACATCATTCGCTCGGTGGTGCGCATCGTCTCAAAGTTCGTCAACACCGACCAGTTTGTGGACCTGCACGGCGTGGTCGAAGAGCTGTGGACCTCGTTTCGCGAGGAAACCAACTTTTTGGCCGAGGCCAAAAACCTCAACGATTTCTATGAGTTCCATAAGAGCGTCCATGGCGTGTCGTGTCCCAAATCCTACTTGGACCTTTGCACCGAGCACGTCGTGGTCATGGACTACATTGACGGCATCTCGATTGCCGATCCCGAGCGCCTGGTAGCCGAGGGCTATGACCTGGAAAAGATCGGCTCGGCGATTGTCGAGGACTATTCGACGCAGGTGCTCGACGACGGCTTTTTCCATGCCGACCCGCATGCGGGAAACATCATTCTCAAGGACGGCATCGTCTACTTTATCGACCTGGGCATGGTCGGGCGCATGTCGAGCCACGACCGCGGTATCGTCAAGGACATGATTTTCGCCGTGGCCGAGGGCGACGTGCCCAAGCTCAAGGACTCGCTTATGCGCTTTGCCGTGACGCGCGGCGATTCGGCCGAGCTCGACCATTCGGCCTTTTTGTCCGATCTGGACTTTATCGTTGCCGACTTTGCGGGGCTCGATCTTAAGGACCTGGATATCGGCGAGTTTTTGACCTCGCTGCTAAACCTGGCGCGCAAAAACGACGTTGAGCTGCCGAGTGTGGTGACGATGTTCGCCCGCGGCATGGTGACGCTCGAGGGCCTGCTGACCGAGTACATGCCCAACGTCAACATGATCCAGATCATCCAGACGCACATCAAAAACGAAAAGAGCACCTATGCACGCGTCCGCGAAATGGGGCGCGATCTTGCCGCGAGCAGCTATCGAGCGGCAAAAGGCTCACTCGAGGCGGCCGAGTATCTGGGCTTGGCGTCGCGCATGCTCACGCGCGGCCAGCTTAAGGTGAACACGCAGATCATGAGTAGCGATAAGGCGCTGCGACAGCTGGGTGGAATTATCGACCGCATGTCGATGGCAATTGTTATCGCCGGCCTGTTTATCGGTTCGTCGGTGGTGTACTACGCGCGCATCGAGCCGGTTGTGTTCGGTATCCCGGTCATCGGCTTTATGGGCTACGTGAGTGCGCTGGTGCTGGCGCTGATGCTGGGCCGCGAGATCTGGCGCAACAGTCACGGCGGCAAGCGTTAACGATTTCCCGGGTCGGGGGAAACGGATTATTTTGCTCGGCACTCCATTCTCACCCTTTTCTATCGCAAACCATAGCTTTTACCTCGGGCTTCGCCTGTGTGCGGGGCCCTTTTGCGTGCTACCATACTGACAGTAATAATCGATGGCCTAGATGGTGGTGCGGAGACGCACGAATGCGCGGTTTTCCTGCGCGTTTGGGAGAATTGGGGTGCAAATCCCCGGCTGTACCAGTAACCGTAATTCCTCTTGGCTCGGGATGTCCGCATCGCAGATCGGACGATGCGCCCGGGCCGTTAAGGTTAAGTCGGATCGCCTCCCATCTTGTACGCGGCCGTGGCGAAAGCCGCCGGTACGCGTTGGGCTCTGGAGGGAAGGGGGACCCCGATGGGGGTACTCGAGCGCAATGTGCGCGATGACGTGGGGCAGCCGCTTGGCAATGCTCCAAGTACAGACAATAGGAGACAAATGGATATGTTTGAGGACGAGTGCCAGCGCGCCTCGTGGCGTCGCCATGGAGCGATTGCCCGTGGCGTAGCCAAGCGCGGTCTGGTGGCGTTCCTGGCTTTTGCCATGGCTTTTGGCACCAC
>USFU01000013.1 GCA_900554135.1 uncultured Collinsella sp.
TCGCCCTCGCTATACCACCATTCAAAGTTATCGATATCCATACGGGGCGCCCCTTAAGCCTCGCAAATAAACACTTGCCAGCCTTATACCCCCAGATGGCACGGGAGCTCGCCGGCACAGACAGGAAAAGCGTCACAACATTCGACGCTTTTCCTCGTTTTCGAGATTTTCATCAAATGTTGTGACGGTTTGGGCAGCAGCCACACCACGAATGTGACAAAGGGACTGTCCCTTTGTCACATCTGGAGGGTAACAGGGATTTGGATGCAGCAAAAGTCCTCTTGGTGGGACTCGTCGTAGCTCGTGGTATCGAGGTAGCAAAAGTCGAAAGCGTTGCCAACGGGCTGGAGCGCGTGCTCGTCCATGCAGGCAACGATGGCGCGGATGCCCTCGGGCTCGTACGGCATACCCCAGCGGCTCATGCACAGGTATGTGCCCTCGGGCAGCACTTCGATGCCGATCTCTGCCAGCTCGGCGGGATCGCTCGGCAGCAGTTCCTCGGCACCGCGCGGCAGCACGGCAAAGGAGCCCGCGCCGGCGATAGGGTCGTCGGAATGCAGCGCCTCACGACGCAGCATGGCACCCCAGCCGCGCATAGGGCGCGTGCCCGTCAACGCACGCATGCGCAGGATGGCCCGCATGAGCGTGGGGTGAAGCATCGAGCGGCCGCGCTCGATATCGCCTGGAAACTCCTCAAAGACCACGTAGCGACGCTCAAACTGCTTGAGCTCCGGCCTGCCCTCGCGCTCGCGCCAGTAAACCGCCTCGTCGTAAAAGCTCAGGCGCTCCTGCACGCTCGCGCGCTCGGCTTTGAGGCCGGCGATCTGTTCATCGAGCGTTTGCACCCGCGAGCGCAGGTGATCGGTCATCTCGCTAATGTCGAACGTCGAGGCTAGGCGGTCGATCTCATCGAGTTCGAGCCCTAGGTCACGTAGCATGCAGATCAGACGCATGAGCGGGATCTGCGTGGGCGAATAGAAACGGTAGCCCTTTTCGTTAACCACGGCGGGTTTAAACAGACCGATCTTGTCGTAGTAGATGAGCGTTTGGCGCGAAACGTTAAACAAGCTCGCCATCTCGCTAATCGCATACATGCCCGTCTGCATAGGTCCTCCCGACACATCCCTTTTGCGCACAAAGCCCGCCGCCCACAGGGGCAGCGGGCTCAAACACTACTCGTATCCTACCCTAAAGACGCCCATGACCAGCGCTTATAGTTTGCGCATGACACGCCGACGGCCTCTAGCGCCTTGGCGGCGATGTGATGCACCGCGTCGTCGAGCGTGGCGGGGCCGTTGTAAAACGTGAGCATGGGCGGCATGAGCATGACGCCCGGTACGCGCGCCAGGCGCGCCATGTTGTCGACGTGAATGGCGCTGAAGGGCGTCTCGCGCACCATGAGCACCAGGCGGCGCTGCTCTTTCATCTGCACGTCGGCCGCGCGCAACAACAGGTTTTCGCTGTAGCCGCTCGCAATGCCGGCGAGCGTCTTCATGGAGCAGGGGGCCACGATCATACCGTCGACCGGATAGGTGCCGCTTGCGATGGCGGCGCCGATGTTCTTGTTGTCGTAGACCACATCGGCGTGCGCGACAAACTCGTCGAGCGTCATGCCGAGCTCCTGCTCGATGGTGATCTCTCCCCCGCGCGTGACGACAAGCGCCGACTCGGCACCGGCCTGACGCAGGCATTTGAGGCACTCAAGGCCCAGCGCGGCACCGCTGGCGCCAGACACGCCAACGACAATGCGACGGGGACGGACAGAAGACTCAGGCATGACGGCTCCTTAACTACTTGGTAGGGCTACTTACTAGAAAGCAATCTCCTTGGCCCACTTGTCTGTGTCGATCTCCATGAACTGCGAGCGAATGAAGTTCTTCTTGAGGTCGAACGGGACCGTGCAGTCGAAGATGGCCTTGCAGGCGATGCCGTGCTCGCGGATCGTGGGGTCGAACGCGGGGTCGTTGGACGGATCGAGCACGTGGCAGTGGCAACCGGGGATGGTGATGAGGTCCACGTCGGCCTGGAAGCGCGTGGTCATGGCCCACATCACGTCGCTCATATCGAAGATATTGACATCCTCGTCAACAAGGATGACGTGCTTGAGCTCGGAGAATGCCGAGAAGGCGAGCATGGCGGCGTTGCGCTGACGGCCCTCGTCATTTTTGCTCGACTTCTTGAACTGCATGATGGCAACGAACTTGCCGCCGCCGCAGGGGGCAGCGTGGACGTTGAGCAGGCGGCCCGGGATGGCGGTCTCGACCATCTTGTAGATGGATGCCTCGGTGGGGATGCCGGCCATGGACACGTGCTCGTGCGAGGGACCGATGCAGCTCTCCATGATGGGATTGACGCGCGTGGTGACGGCGGTGATCTTGATCACCGGGCAGACCTTGGCGCCACCGGTGTAGCCGGGGAACTCGGGCATGGCGTAGCCGTGGCCGTTGACGTCCTCGTTGATGGTCTCGTCGTGCATGAGGTAGCCCTCGAGCACGTACTCGGCATTGGCGATGCACTTCTGCGGAACGGTGACGCAGTCGGCAAGCTCGACAGCGTGGCCGCGCAGGGCGCCGGCAATTTGCAGCTCGTTGAAGCCGAGCGGTGTGGTGGGAGCCTCAAAACCGCAGCACATGTACACGGCGGGGTCCAAACCGATGGAGATGGAGATGGGCATATCCTCGCCACGCTGGCAGTACTCGTCAAAGAACGCGCCCAGGTGACGGCTGCCGGGGGTAATCCACATGGCGAGCTTGTCCTTGTCGACGCAGGAGAAACGGTGGATGGTCACGTCGGACTGGGAGCCGTCGGGGCTCGTGCCGTAGGCGAGGCCCATGGTGATGTAGGGGCCGCCGTCGACGGGCGTGTTGGTAGGAGCGGGAACGATCTTGCGCAGGTCAAAGCCCTCGTCGGTCGCCTTGTACACGACCTCTTGGCAGTCGACGTGCGCACCCTCGGCGATCTGCTCGGGCGCGATCAGGTTCTCGAAGCGCTTACCGATCTCGAGGCCCAGGTGCTCCTCATCCAGGTCGAGCAGGGCGGCAACGCGCTTGCGGCTGGCAAGCATGCCGATGCAGACCTTGGCGTCGTCAAAGCCCTTGACGTTGTTGAAGACCATCGCCGGACCCTCTTTGGTCGGACGCATAACGGTGCCGCCGGCACCGACGTGGCGATAGACGCCCGAAACCTCGGCATCGGGATCGACCTGGGTGTCGGTCTCGAGCAGCTGGCCCGGCATCTTGCGCAAAAAGTCGAGTGCGGAGCGCAGGTCGTGGATCTGGGAAGCATCGGTAGTGGACATAGCGTGCTCCTTTCGGGAGAGTGCCCGGCGGCGAGGATGCCGCCGGGCTGGGTAACGTAGTGGGGCCGCGGCGCTCATAGATGGGACGCTCGGCCACTCGCAGTTCGAGCACTCGGCTGCTTACAGCCCAAGCGCTCGACCGCTTACATCAGGCCAAAGAGGTGGAACCAGGCGGCCTCGACCAGCACGACGATAAAGACGACCGCAGTGAGGGGAATGCCCATGCGCATAGCCTCTTTGGAGGTGTAGCCGCCGGCGTCCTTGCCCTCGCCGATAAGGATCGGCAGGTTGTGGAACGGCAGGATGTAGTGGATGTTGATGGACGTGAAGACGATGAGCGCCACGGCGAGCGGGCTCACGCTGGAGCCGGCCGCGAAGCTGATGAACGCCGGCACGCACACGCCGAGCACGGCCATGACCGAGCCCATGAACATGTGGATGATCATGGAGAGCGCGGCGACAAGCAGGGCGAACAGGAAGATGTTCTCGGGCACGGAGCTGGGAAGCACGACATCGGCGATCCAGGCGTTCATGCCGGTGGCACCGCCCACGGAACCCACGGCCATGGCGGCCGTCAGGAACATGAGGGACTTGATGTCGACAGCGTTCCAGCTGGCGGGGGTAAGGACCTCGCCGATGATGGGCATGGCGAGCGCGACACCGATGGCAAGTGTCACCCAGCCGATGTAATCGCCCGAGACGGTGAGCCACAGCGCGATGGCGATGACAAGCCACACGATGGTGCGGATCTCCTTGACGGAGAGCTTACCGAGCGCGGCCTGCTTGGCCACGATCCGCTCGCGATCGTAGACGAGCTCCTTGCTGGGCTTAAAGAGGAAGAGGCCCAAGAACAGGGTACACAGCAGCGCAACCAGCATGGGCACGCTCATGTACAGGAACCAGTCGATAAAGGAAGGGCTCATGCCGCCGGCCTCGGCGCTGTACTGCGCAACAAGCGGGTTGAGCGTGGAGTCGCCCGTCAGGAAGAACATGGAACCCGGGGCGGCAGCGGCAAACACGAGGAATCCGAGCTTGCCGCGGTCATCGTCACCGTAGCCGGCGGACTCGGCGATGACCGAGACGACGGCGAGGATGAGGAAGGCGCGGGGGAACGGGTGCGGGATCAGCAGCGACAGCACAAAGGTGAGCGCGAAGATCGAGATGATGAGCGACTTGGCGTCGCGCACGAACTTGAGCATAAACGCATAGGCGATGCGCTCGCCCAGCCCCGACTCCTTGACCGCGCTGGCGATGAGGTAGGCGCCGATGACGAGCCACATGGTAGCTTTGGTCCACGAGCCAAACGTGGAGGCGACCGTCGCCGAGATGCTCGCGGCGCCCGTGTCGTCCACGCACACCTTGAACAGAACGAGCAGCGCGCAGTAGAGCAGGCCCACAAAGCCCGGCTGTGCCACGCCACATGCCCAGAACACCACCGTGGCGAGCGTCAGTGCTAGACAGGTCTGAGCGCCGACCGTGAGCTCGACCGTCGAGCTCAGCTCCGCCAAAGGAAGAAACTTCACCAGCAAAAAGACAACGATACCCAGCACAAAGCCAATTTCGCGCTTGGTGATCTTAAACGCCTTCTTTTCCGCTTCCATCTCCCCACCTTTCTTGTTGGGGGCGCTCCGGATTCGCGGCCACGTTGCCACTTAAAAAGGGGCGCCCGTTATCGGACACCCCTTACGTTGCGCTGTGTTGTGGCAATACAGTCAAGCGGGATTTTTGGATGAGAAGCGATCCTCTGGACAAAAAGCGTCACAACATTCGACGCTTTTCCTCGTTTTCGAGATTTTCATCAAATGTTGTGACGGTTTGGATGTGGCAAAGGGACTGTCTTTTGTTTCACATAGCGAGATCCGTACGGATGGATGGGTCGCTGAGGGCCTCGCGGAGCCAGGGGGCCAGCTGCTCGGGGCGACCCCGCAGGTAGCCGTCGAGCTCGGGCGGGGCGACCGGGCGCACCTCCGAGATCTCCTCTTGGTTGATATGCAGCTCGCCCGGCTCAACATGGGCTACGAACACCTCGCACCATTCGCACTCGCAGCGGCCGTCGCCGTGGTCCTCGCGGTACACCACGTGTCCGAGGTGCTTGAGCTGATCGGGCTCGCGCGTGATGCCAAGCTCTTCGTTGATGCGACGTGCCGTGGCGGCCGCGACGTCTTCCCCGGGGAGCGGATGGCCGGCACAGCCATCGGCCAGCACCCCGCCCCACAGGCGTTTGAGCGGACTGCGACGACAGAGCAGCAGGCGCGCGTCTTCGCCCTGGCCCTCGACCAGAAGCGTCAGAAATGCCTGATGCAGGATTCCCTCGCCGGTATGGGCCTCGATGCGGTCGACGGGGCCAAGCGCCTCGCCGGTCGCGGCATCGACCGCCACGACCTCGGCGCCTGCGCCGCCCTCATCCCAGCCGGCGCGCAGAATGCGGGCTGCGGCCTCCTCGAGCGCGGCGATGAGTTCCTTGGTGGTATCGAGCATGCGCCGCAAGTCGTCCGCGGTCGCGTTCTCCACATGAAAACCCGTGCTTGCAACTACCGGCACGCCAAAGCGCGTGGCCAGCGCCGCCGCAATATCGTGCGCCGGGATCTCGTCTCGATGGCACGGAACGGCCAGGATGCTCACCGTCGCCGTGCGACCGGGCTCAGGGCGCGGAATGGCCTGCGCCGTGGCGCCCAGGTGCGCGAACTCGGGCGAGCAAGCGTACACCGCCATGCCCCGCAGCGTCACCGTCAGCTGGGCCTCGAGCGCAAACTTGCCCTCGCCCACTGCAACCTTTGTCGTGTGCATACCCATGGGATCTCCTGTCGCCCGCGGTTTACTCGAGACCATCTTCACCTGTATTGCGACTATACAGGCAAGCGCAGCCTGCGACAAAGGGGGCAGGCACCTGACACATTCTGTTAGAGTTGCAGGGATTGAATCCCGCTTATTCATGCGACATTGGAGTGACAACCTTGACCGCCGCAACCACGTCTAAAAGTAAATCAACCGCCGCCGCGCTCTCCCCCGCGCGCACCAAGCTCTGCCTGGCGCTGCTCGTGCTGTTGGGATTCTCGCTCGGCTGCTCCGAGTTCGTGGTCATCGGTATCGAGAGCGACTTGGCAACGGAACTCGGCGTATCACTTGCTACTGCGGGCCAGCTCATCAGCGTTTTTGCACTGGTCTACGCCATCGCGACGCCGGTGCTTGCGCTCAGCACGGGGCGCTTCCGTCGTTACCAGCTGCTCGTGTGCTACAGCATCGTCTTTGTGCTCGGCAACCTGGTCATGGCGTTGGCGCCCAACTTCCAGGTACTGTTTATCTCGCGCATTGTCCTGGGCTCTGTCTCGGGTGCGCTGCTCGCCGTGGGTGTGACGTACATCCCAGAGCTGCTGTCCCCGCAGCAAACTTCGCTTGCCATCTCGGTGGTATATGGTGCTTTTTCCGTGGCAATTGTCTTTGTCACTTCGATCGGCAAGTTTGTGGCCGACACGCTCGACTGGCACGTGGCCATGTACGGCACGCTGACCTTTGCCGTTCTGATCTGCGGAGCGCTCGTGGCGTTTATGCCGCGCACTGGGCAAACCGACGAGCCTGCCACCTTCCGCGAGCAGGCGGGGCTTCTACGCGAGCCGAGCATCATCACCGGCATGCTTATCTTTTTGTTTGGCGTGGGCTCGGTCTATGTATTCTACGGCTACGTTACGCCTTATCTTGAGCAGGTGCTGGGTATGGGCACTGTTCAGGCGAGCACCACGCTTATGGCCTACGGCGTGTTCTGCCTGATCTCGAACATCCTGGGCGGATGGATCGACGCACGTTTTGGCATGAAGGCACTGCTTGTGACGTTTGTGCTGCAGGCTGCGGCGTTGCTCGGGCTGTTTGCCGTGGGCGGCACCATGCCGCTCGCGCTGGTCTTTGTCTTTAGCTTGGCGCTGCTCATGTACCTGTTCTCAGTCTCGTGCATCACACACTTTATGGACGTGGCACGCAGCCGCCATCCCAAGTCGATGGTACTCGCAAGTTCGGTTGAGCCCATGGCGTTTAACGTCGGCATTTCGTTTGGCACCACAGTGGGCGGCGCCGTGGTAAGCAGCGTTGGCATTGCGTACGTGGGCGCCGTGGGCGCCGCGTTCTCGCTTGTGACCTGGGCGCTTACGCTGGTGACGATTAAGTTGGCTCGCTGGGAGCGCAGGCGGGCAAGGGCGTAGAGCGAGGTTCCCTCTAAAACGTCTATCGTTCCAGTCGCGACGCTTACCTGACGACAGACTAAGCCAGCTCCTTTAGCTGTGGTTCGATCGCATGTACTTCGAATGCACGATTTTCCAGTTTTCGTGTATCCGAAGTACACGAAATGTGCGCGGGGCACCTCAAAGGCGGCGGCAGACGCATTGTCTGCCGCCGCCTTTTATACTGGATTTTATAGATATGCGAGTCGTTTACTCCATGCCCAGCAGCTCGCGCATCTGGGTTGCGTAGTTAGATGCCATGTTGCCGTAGACAATCTGCACGCCGCCGTTGACATGCACGATGCCACGCGCTTCGAGCTTTTCGGTAAACTCGGCGTCATCAACCACCTTGTCACAGTCATTGAGCTGGATGCGCAGACGGGTGAAACAGGCCTCGACAGACTTAATATTGTTGTCACCGCCCACTGCCTCAACGATGGCGGGAATGAGGTCGCTGATCACGGTCTTGGGAGCCTTTGCGGCCTCATCGTCGGACTCCTCCTCGCGGCCAGGGGTCTTAAGGTCCTTCTTAAGAATGATGAACTTGAAGACGAAGTAGTACACCACGAAGTAGATGGGGCCAAGGAACAGGATAACCTGCCAGTTGGAGCCCTTGGCTGCACCCATAATGCCGTTAAAGATCAACGACAAGAGCGGGCCACCGAAGGACGCGGAGCCAGCCACGTTGAACTGCAGGACATAGGTCAGCGCATAGGCAAGACCAGCCATGAGAGCGTGGAACACGTAGAGGATGGGCGCGATAAACAGGAAGGAATACTCGAGCGGCTCGGTAATGCCGGAGAGGATGCAAGGCACCACGATGGCGATCATGAGCGCCGCGGTCTTCTTCTTGTTCTTGGGAAGCGCCGTCTTGTAGAAGGCGAGTGCAGCGCCGGGCAGGCCGAACATGGCGAAGATAACCTTGCCGTTCATGACAAAACGGCTGACCTCGATGTTAAACGGCGTGCTGGGAGAGCCCAGGATCGCATTGTAGATATTGATAGCGCCCTGAACGGTCTGGCCGTCGATGGTCTCGACGCCACCGAGCGACGTGAAGAAGAACGGCAAATAGACAAAGTGATGCAGGCCAAAAGGCAGGAGCATGCGCTCGCCGGCGCCGTAGACAAATGCACCAAAGGCACCCGTAGTCTTGATGAACTCGGACAGCGCACCGAGAGCGTTCTGAATAAACGGGAAAACAAAGGACATGACCAATGCGAGGATGCTGCATGAGAGCAGCGTTACCGCCGGAATAAAGCGCGTACCGTTGAAGATGGAGAACACGGCGGGCAGCTCAATCTTGTAGTAACGGTTATGCAACCATGCGACGATTGCGCCCACCAGAAGACCGCCGATAACGCCAGTGTCGAGCGTGGTGATACCGAGAATCGTGCTCTGGCCCGTCGTAAGATTCGCGGGATCGATAACGCCAGTCGCCGTAAGGAACGTGCCCATCACGGAATTCATGCACATGTAGCCCAAAAAGCCACAAAGCGCCGCGGTAGCCTTCTCGGACTTGGCGAAGCCATAGGCGAGACAAATCGAGAAGATAACCGGGATGTTGTTCATAACGATGCCGGCTGCGGCCTTGAGAATCGAAAAGAAAATCGCAAAGCCCGGAGCAGCAAGCCAGGGAACAGCTGCCGTAAGGGTGGGGCTGGTAAAGGCATTGCCAAAGCCCTGGAGGATGCCGGCAATTGGCAGAATCAGCACGGGCGTCATGAGGACTTTGCCCAGGCGCTGGAACTTTGCCAGCAGCTCATCTTTGTTCATGGGATACCCCTCTTAAAGAAACGGGGCGCGCGGCTCTACAATCCACACGCCCCATAACAGTTATCAAGCGATATGGAACTAGTTACTTAAGCTCCGGCCAATAATCCTTGTTCGCCTCGATGAGCTTGTCGAGCACCTTACGAGCCTTCTTAGCATCACCGACCAGACGATTAAGCGTGAGTGCCTGCAGAGCCTTCTCGTAGGAACCCTCCATCCAAGCCTCAACAGTCAGGCGCTCATAGGCGTACTGGTTCTCCATAAGGCCGCGATAGAATGTACCGATTTTGCCAACAGCATAGGGCTGCGGGCCATTGGCGCCCACGCTTGCCGCGACCTCGACCATGGCGTCATCGGGCATCCCCTCGATAATGCCGTTGTTGGGCACGATGACAATGAAGGTCTTGTTGGTGTTGCGATAAATGGCCGAGGTGATTTCCACGATCATATCGCCATGAGCGTCGTTTTGCACAACCGAGGAGTTCTTTGCGGTGCCGACTTTGGCAACACGCTCGCACTCGGCGAACACGCGCTTCTCACGGCCGTTGATAACCTCATCGGAGCGAGTGTAGTCGGGGTCGAGGTGAGCGACCTTGTACTCGGGATACAGATAGTACTGCAGATAAGTGTTGGGCAGATAGTCGGGGAAGTCCTCGAGCATGTCCTTGACCATGGCGTAGGTATCAAGCCAGGACTGGTCACGCTGCTCGGCATCGGCAGGAAGGAAGCCGTTCTTCTCCGTGTACTCCTTAATCTGCGGGACGAGGTCATGACCCTCTTCATCGTAGATGTGCTTGAACCAACCGAAGTGATTGAGGCCAAAGTACACGGGCTCCGTCTTGCTCATATCGCGACCGAGCAGGCGACCGTAAGAGCGCATGAGGTTGACAGGCTGGTCGCAGATGTTGAGGACGCGATGCTCATCGGGCAGAACGCGCTCGAGACCATATGCCACAATAGCAGCCGGGTTGGTGTAGTTGATAATCCACGCCTCCGGGCTATGAGCGCGAACGTCGTTGACGATCTCAACCATGTCATGCATGGAGCGCATACCGTAAGCCATGCCGCCGGGGCCCACCGTTTCCTGGCCGATGATTCCCATATGCAGCGGAATCTTCTCATCCTTGCTGCGCATCTCGTAGCCGCCGGTACGAATCTGGCAGAGCACAAAGTCAACGTCAGTGTATGCCTCGTCCTTATCGGTGGTGTAACCAAACTCCACACCGGGCTCCTCCTCGGCGAAGAGGATCTTGCCAAACTCGCCGATCGGACGCTGACGCTCGGCATCGATGTCATAGAGCATCACGCGGTTCAGCGGCAGAATGTCCATGTGCTTGGTCAGGGCTTTAAGAATGCCAGGGCACCACGTGGAGCCGCCGCCAACGATCACAATATTGAGCTTATCTTTCATGTTCCGTCCCTCCAGGGTTGGCTGATCGGTGTTCTCGAAGACCTTGGGCTCCGCGGTTGTCCTCGGCTTGCTTCGTTTCGATTGTCATTTTGCGACATGAGGTCATTTGCAAGCCCCTGCGCTGGTCAATGCGGAACGGGGACACATGATTTCGTTCACGACACAGATATGTGTAGGCCGACACGTACGTTTGCCCAGTTCATGGGTAATAGGCAATCTTGACCGATTACCGATTTCTCACCTGGCTACACAAAGCGGTACCATATGTACGGCGAGGTGCGAGGGGCTGAAACATCTTATGAAAGATCAAGAATCTTTTTATGATCATGTGCGAGCTGGCGAGAGCAAGCTCAACGATCTCGAAAGCGAGATCATGCGCTACATCATCGAGCTGCGTGACGATATTGACGATGTCACGCTTAAGGGCGTTGCTGAACGGTTCTTTGTCGCTCCCAACACGATCGTAAGGCTTGCCCATAAGCTTGGCTTCTCGGGGTTTACGGAGCTCAAACAATCGTATTCCGCCTCGCTCGACCGCAATCGATTCACTATCGAGACACTTCCGCTCGACACCCAGCTCGTACAAACCAAAGACCTGCTTAACGACCGGGTCATCGACTCGGTCGTGAGCCTTATCCAGGACGCCTCGCATATCGTGTTCTTCTGCTCGGGCTTTTCGAAATACCCGTGCCTCGAGATGGCTGAAAAGCTCAAAATAATGGGCAAGAATACCGATACACTCAGTGAACGCCACGTCATGAGGCACTACGCAGAACTGCTTGGCAAAAACGACCTGGTCTTCAGCGTTTCCGTAAGCGGCGAGACGCAGGTGTCTATTGACGCCACATCGATAGCCAAAACGCGCGGATGCAAGATCGTCACACTCACCGGCTTTTCTCGAAATTCTCTCTCGAAACTAGCCGACTACCCTATCTACACCGTGCAAAAAGAAATCCGCTTGGGCAGCATGGACCTCGACAGTCGATTAATGTTCTATTACGTTTTCGAATTGATATTTGAGCGCTACTTCAAACTGGCTAAGAAATAAAACTCTGTATGCGCCCGGCTTCGACTCTTTAGCAGCCTTCTATATGAAAGGTATCGTTCTATGCAACGCGTACTGTTTATCTGTCATGGGAACATCTGCAGATTCAGAAAAATGCCTAGCTAGTTAGGATCCCGGCGAACCATATCGCGTACCTTACGACGTTTTTACGACTTTGAGCCCCGATGCGATATTGCCGTGATGGAGAAAAGCAACTCCTTTCGCCTTTCCCCAGTAGCTGAAGAACGGAGAATCGAGCATAAGCATTCCTTTCCGGTCGTCTCAAACCTCTGCAATTTGGAGGGTAAATCGCGAAAGCTAATATCTCAAACACCAGAAAAATCAAGTCGATGACCTCGCTCAACATTCACGACGCCCACCATCGCATGCTAGTTACAAGAAGCGGATGCACTAGTATTCTTTCAATCGACTTGCAAACCCCTTCAAGCGTCCAACGCAATGGCGTGCTTTCAGACGCAACGCCTCCTTGCGTCCGCATTATTGCTTTGTTAGACTCTACGGAAGAATGCAGCGCAGGCCCATATGCCAAGCCAGCGCCCCGGAAAGGAAAAGGATTCGTGAAGCTGTAGACGATACATATCGACGCCAATTTGCAAATTGCCATCTATCCAAGAATAAATCTGGCTGCACATTTGTCGTATCGTCTTTTCACTGATCCTCGTATATCCTAAACACTACCTTTGCGAGCATTGCCGTCGACTCATTTTCTTTCAGCTTGACTCGAGTCGACGGGCGTTCACGTTGGTCGGAACGAGCCAATCAGAGCATATGCGGCAAAACGCGGCCTCCCATGCCGAGGAGGCACAATGTCAAGAACCAATTTGAACAGCTCCACCACCCTCGTTCTTTCCCATATTACTTATGCATATCCTGGCAGCGCAATGCCCGCACTCGACAACGTGTCGGCGACATTTGCCCCCGGCTGGCACGGCATCGTCGGAGACAACGGGTGCGGGAAATCAACTTTCGTCCGCATTGCGTGCGGACTTCTGATTCCAGATCGCGGCGTCGTTTCACCGCGTCTCGTCTCCGCATATTGCGCGCAAGAAGCCGGAGTCGAACCGCCCATGCTCTTCGATTTTGCGTGCGACTTCGCCCCGGCGACCACGCACCTCAGAAGGATGCTCCGCATCACCGATGATATGCTCTGGCGTTTTTCCGAGCTCTCCGGTGGCGAGCAGAAGAAAATTCAAATAGCCGTCGCGCTTTGGCAGAATCCCGATCTTCTGGCAATGGATGAACCGACTAACCATGTGGACGCAGAATGCAGAAGGCAGATTTGCAAAGCACTCGCCGAGTACAAGGGTATTGGCCTCCTCGTCTCGCACGACCGTGCGTTGCTCGACTCCTTGGCAAAGGACTGCCTGTGCTTTGAGTCGGGGCACGTCACCATGCGCCCCGGCAACTACTCCCAAGCTCGCTCGCAGGCGAATCTGGAGCGCGAAAGCGCGGCGCGGGCCAAATCGATTGCGCGATCCGAAGAAAAGCGCATGAAGGCTGAGTATATCAGGCGCGTTGAAAACGCCTCACGGTCCGCATCCAAGAGAAGCGCCCGTCATGTCGATCCGAAGGATCACGACGCGAAAGCACGAATCAAACTCGCCATTCTCACTGGCAGAGACGGCGTTGCGGGCAAGCTCGCTTCGCGCATGGACTCCCGAATCCAGCGCGCGCAAGCCGCCGTCGACGCCCACCATGTCGAAAAGCGCTACGAAAGCACCTTGTGGATGGAAGCGCAACCCAGCCCGCGCAAAACACTGATTCACGTCAGCTCAGATCGCATACCGTGCGGCCCGAGGCAATCTTTGCGGGTTCCCGAGATTTATCTGGGAAATACCGATCATCTGGGCATAAGCGGCCCCAACGGAGCGGGGAAAACAACACTGGTCAAGCATATCCTGGAGATATTGGAAGGCCGCAAGGCCACGGGATTGGACATTCGCACGCTGTATATCCCTCAGGAAGTCGACGATTCATCCTCAATTGAATTCCTCTCGGAAATCAAGGACCTGCCCCAAGCCGAACGTGGAGCCCTGCTTTCGATCGTTGCGCAACTCAATTCGGATCCCGAACGAATATTGTCCGGCGAGAACATCAGCCCGGGGGAGCTGCGGAAGCTCATGCTCGCCCGCGGTATACTAGATGCCCCCGAAATCATCGTCATGGACGAACCCACGAATCACCTGGACCTGCACTCGGTGGAGGCACTCGAGCGAGCGCTTTCCGCCTTTCCCGGCGCGCTTGTTTTGGTGAGCCATGACGAGCAGTTCCTCTCGGCCTCATGCCCCCTCCGCTTGGATTTGGCCCCAGAAGAGGAGCACACTATTGGTCAGCCCCTCCTCTAGCGCTCAGGCATGTCTTCTGCAAGCCGCCTTCTTCTGATATCCCCTCCCCCGTTTTACAAGCAACTCAGCGCAAATGGCCCATCCCCCTCAGCCTGAAGGCTCAGCGACACCAACGATACCGACGATTCAATATCTGGATGTCCATATTTGCCCCATCTGGGTGATTATTAAATTGTGTTTGTTCCGTGATTGAATACTTTGTCATCATTACGCCCCACTTCTTCTCATCAGAGGACGTCGAGAACGACAGGTCCTTGCGAAATAATCCCAGCTCAGAAGCTTATGGCATGATGTGCTCACCGAGTGCTCGATGACGATTGACGAATCGTCGGTAATATCCAATTTTAGGAAAGAGGTATGTATGACCCGACCGAAGATCATGCGCGGACCGTTTGAATGCGGCTCCATCTCAACAACCAGTACGGCAATGTCGTCTATAAAGGAGTCTTCGGCGAGCATGCCGACTTGTTCTGAACGAGCTGTTCGACATGCCCTGAAGGCCGAAGAGATGTTCTCTCGCGTCATGTATCGCCAGATTCTTTGTGCCCACACGAAGCTCCATGGGGCAATGTTTGGGGACGATGATCTTCATGCCGCAACAAGAAATGTCGAGGAGATCTTGCGCAACGTCCTGCGCCTCTATCTCGATGTCCACGGCGAGCCGCAACGCGGAGTCAGCAAATAATTGGATTGAGAGGAGTTCGAGTATGAGGAAATTGAATCAGTTTATGAAGTTCGATTGGGAAGCTTTTGCGAAAGGCAAGCGTTTCCTTTGTGTCGGAGGTGGTAAATGGGTTGATTAAAACACCAAAGAGCATCGCGGCACCAAGATCGACGTGGTGATCACAACCGATAACACGCAGTATCACCAAAACGAAGGCGAGGTGGTCAGCAATCGTTTCGAGAAGCTTTCCATCAAGGTTTCGAACGATATCGAGATTCCCGTCAATCAGCACGTCATTCCCACCGGCGTGGTCGCAAAGGTTTACGGTGATTATCGCAACCAGTTGTCCATCACGGCGGACGGCATTACCGTCATCCCCGCGAAGGGCTAGGTGATTGTGGTGCGTTACTCCAGTGGCGCACCGGCGATCGTGTATTCGACCCCCAGCGCAAAGCTTTGTGTGCTGGGGGTCGCTTTATTTGCGGTCGCCGCGTGCGTTTATTGCATCGGGCTATTCGTGAACACCATTCTTGCGCCCATCGCCATAGAGCCCAGTACGGTGATGGCGTTTGGCGGCAACCTTACCTCCGCAGCGGCCACTCTTAGCCTCGCTGGGACCATGTTGTTTGCGGGAGGGATCACACATTACGTCATGCTATCTGAATCAACACGGTTGCATGCACGCATTAGGAAGGGGCTCTTTGATCCACGTTACGGGAATCCTCTACACCTGCGAGAAGGCGAGCTTCTTCCCGACATCTCTTGCAAAGAGACGGCTCCTGGACAGTTCGAGCTCGCCATCTCAACCTCATCCTCAACGGCAGAAGAAATATCGAAGATGGGACCTAGCATTAGCTCCCGACTTCGCGGAAGGTTCTCCCGCTACGCCGTCGTACTTGCCGAAGCAGACGTCGCATGCAATCAAGTGACCTTCTTCCTTGAAGATGTGACGTTGCATCGAGAGATCAAGGCATCGCGTGTCGAGGATTTGTGCCCGGCGAACGCCTACGAATTCCGCGTTCAAAACGGCACGAGCATCGACCTCCGCACCTCCGGTTCCATGCTCATCGCTGGAAAGACCACGGGCGTAATCGCCCTCTTGCTCCAAGCCCTGTTGGCTGGTCCTGACGGACACGGATCGCAAGTCCTCATCATAGACCCCAAGCAGGCCGAGCTCTCCCGACTTCCTCGCGTGGTTTCACTGAATGCTGACGGGGACGCTCGCGCAATCCTGTCTGCGTTATCACGGTTCGCCGACAGCATCAAAGAGCGACAGAGCTTCCTCAACGACAGGTCGACAGAGACGGGAGACGCCGTGCACTGGTGGGATGCGGGGCTTCACGTTTCGCTTCTCTTCATGGATGAGTACGTGGCACTCCGCACGCTGTTTCCCAAGCGCGCGAGCAAGGAGGACCCCGATTACTGCCTCGCGACGTTTGATGGGCTGGTGAAGCGCATCGTAACGATGGGGGCGAGCGCGGGCTGCTACGCCATCATCTCGATCGCCGAGGCGTCTGTTGAGGAGGGGGGCTTGCCGTCGATGCTGCGCTCGGCGTGCAGCACCCGCGTCCTCTTCAAGCCGACGCTTCCCGAGGCGCGGCTCATATGGGGCGCGGAACGCCTGCTCGACCTCGGTGCACCTCGCACCTTCTCCCCGGGCGACGCTTGGTTCAGCAGTACGGACGGGGCGCACGACCGCATCGGCTTTGTGCATTTTCCGATCATGGACTTCCCCGTGTACCGCGAGCTTGGGCGGCTCCTTGACCTGTACTTCAGAGAATAACCACCGCGGGGTCCGCTTCGCGCAGCAAAAGCGGACCCCGTCGATTGTTCCATTACTTGAAATTCTGCTCATTTATGCGCCTTGGGGAGCTTGTTATCCCAAGGCGCACCCTCGGGCGCGTTCCAAAATCGTCCCGAAATAGCTCATTTACGAGAAAGGACTCGGAACCATGACCAATTCTCTGCCCATGAAGACCCGCGCGATGATGTACGAGCAGCAGCTCGATCACCTGCCCCGTCTTGTGGACGAAATGTACCGAAGAATCGAAACACTCGCCCCGAAGCGCTATGCGGGCATCGTGCACGACAGCGACACGACGGACGCGGGACGTCCGGCAGCCGCGCATCTTCACGTGATGATGGAGTTCCAGAATCCGCGCTCGCTCAATAGCATCGCGAAGCTCCTTGGAGATAAACCTGAGCGCATCGAGGCTTGGAAGGCAGGTGTGGAAAACGGTTTTTCCTACCTGTGCCACAGAACGGATGGCGCACGATCCAAGCATCAGTACGACCCCAAAATCGTGCGCTCCAATTTCGATTACCCAGCGCTACTTGCTTCTATTGAGTCGCGCGTTGCTCGAACGAGGTCCCATAGCAGCATCAAAGTCCTTCTCGATGACCTTCTCGAAGGTCGTATCGACAAGGAGTCCTTGATCTCTCAGCTCTCCGGATCCGAATATGCCCGGACATAGCGTCAGATCGAAGACGTTTATGCACGCCGCCTTCAGGTTCAGGCCCGGGAATGGCGGGGGTTGATGCTCAAGGGCGAAAGAAGGGTGGAATCAGTTTGGATCTTCGGGCCTGCTGGAACGGGGAAGTCCACCCTCGCAAAGCTCTATGCGAAGCGGAAGGGCGAACCGTTCTTCGTCTCTGGATCTACGAGAGACATCTTTCAGGGGTATGAGGGCAAGCACACGGTGATTCTTGACGAACTTCGTCCCTCATCCATCCCCTACGCCGACCTGCTTCGCATCACGGATCCCTATGCGATGGAGCATGAGGTGATGGCACCGTCCCGATATTCCGACAAAGCGATAGCCGCCGATCTCGTAATCGTCACGACGCCCTACAGCCCTTTGGAATTCTATGGAGAACAGATGCGCCGATCCGCGACTTATCGTCCGCAAAACGATGTCGACGGATTTGGTCAACTTGAGAGGCGCCTCTCCGTCGTTGCGGAGATGCAGACGAGGGAGATCTGTCTCTCTGAGTTTAGGCACGATCTCGACGGATACTGGCCGGTCGAAGGTTCCTCTCGTACAAACCCATATTCGAGTTATGCGCGAGGACTCGCCCCCTCGTCCTGCGCCAACGCTCTTTATAAAGAGCTTCTCGACACCGTTTCGCACTTGACAGCTTAACCAATCGGGCCCCGTGCGATAATCTTGAAATATCGCATCGGGGCTCTTTTCTGAACAGGAAGGAGCCTGCTAGTGACTGTGAGAAAAGACAGCAAAGGGCGAATCCTCAGACGCGGGGAAAGCCAGAGAAAAAACGGCCGTTACTGCTTCAAGTATGTGGATGCAAGAGGTAAAACGCGGAGCGTCTACTCGTGGACCTTGACAACTCATGATCTAACTCCGAAGGGGAAGAAAGCCAGTCCGTGCTTGCGCGCGTTGGAGCATGAGATCCAGCGCGATCTGCTTGATAAGGTCGCGCCGAACAATATGACAGTCTACGAACTCGCATCTCGTTACACTGAAACAAAGACTGCCGTGAAACAATCCACTCGAGCCGCCTACAAGACAATCCTCATTTTTCTTGCTACAGATGAATTCGGCTCGCGACGAATATGCGGTGTCACCTCCCTTGATGCCAAGGAATGGCTCATCAACCTGCAAAAAATCCACGGCAAGCGCTATAGCACAATCCATAGCATCCGTGGTGTTCTGAGACCGGCGTTTCAACTGGCAGAGGAGAACAGCCTGATTCGCCGAAATCCCTTCTATTTCGAGCTCGCAACGATACTGACAAACAACATGGTTACACGCAAGGCCTTGGCCACTAACCAAGAACGCAGATTTCTTGCTTTCGTGGAGGGCGATGAACACTTTCACCGCTATCGTGACGCCATCTACATCCTTCTAAATACGGGCCTGCGCATTTCTGAATTCTGCGGTCTTACCGTCGAAGACCTTGATTTCAAAAACGGAAGCATTCGGGTAAACAAGCAACTTCAGCGGACCAGCAACATGCGATACTACATCGAACGTCCCAAGACGGAGAGCGGGATCCGCTATGTTCCCATGACTCAAGCCGTGACAGAGTGTTTCAGGAGTATCCTTGCGCAACGTCTAAAGCCTTCGAGTGAGCCGGTCGTTGACGGTGTTAGCGGTTTTCTGTTTCTTGATAAAAACGAGATGCCGCGTGTTGCCCTGCACTGGGAGAAGTACTTCCACCACGCGATAGAGAAACATAATCGCATCTACAAGGATGAGCTTCCCAAAATCACACCACATGTCTGCCGACATACCTTCTGCTCGAAGATGGCACGCAGGGGAATGAACCCTGCGAAGCTAAAATGCATCATGGGCCACTCCGACATCAACGTGACTTTTAACACATACACCCATCTTGATTTCGACGACGTCAGAGAGGATATGCTGAAAATTGGATGCAAAGGACGGTCAACATTGTGACAACAAGTCGTAAACCCTCGTTCTTTACGACAATTCTTACGACGCTGGAAAGAAGAATAATCCGCTCATTTATGAATCAATTTGATATTCTGTCCTTGACGAGGGATCAAAAAGCAGTGCGATTATCTGCGAAAACTCTGATATTCGAGAGGTTTTAGCCAATGCGCAAAATCCTATTTGTCTGTCATGGGAATATCTGTCGCTCGACGATGGCTGAGTCAGTGCTTACCGAGCTCGTGCGCTGCGCTGGGCGCGAGGCGGAGTTTGTCATCGATTCCGCAGCGACCTCAACCGAGGAGATCGGCAACCCGCCGCATCATGGCACGGTCGCCAAGCTGCGCGAAGTCGGGATTCCCGTCGTTGCCCACCGCGCGCGCCAGGTGCGCCGCGCGGAGTATGGCGACTGGGATCACATTGTCTATATGGATGCTGAGAACGCGCGCGACCTGCGTCGCATCTTTGGCGACGACCCCGACGGCAAGATTACGCGCTTGCTCGATTGGACCGAGCGCCCCGGCGACGTGGCCGATCCCTGGTACACCGGCAATTTCGATGCCACCTACCGCGACGTGATCGCCGGCTGCAC
>USFU01000014.1 GCA_900554135.1 uncultured Collinsella sp.
TCGCGTCAGTCCTACCAGTATATTGATGTTCTCACCGGCCAGGTCGAGCTGTTCGACCCCGAGAGCGGCGAGCACATTTTTACCCCGCTCGGCAATCAGCTCGAGGAGCACTAGCGGTGACCGATTGGTCCCTGACCCTTTTCGCGCCGGCAAAGATCAACCTCTATCTGGGGGTTCATACCGAGCGTGACGCCCGCGGCTATCACAGGGTCGATTCCCTGATGGCAGCCGTCGGTCTTGTCGATACCGTGACGGTCACGCCGGCACAGGCGCTGACCGTCCAGACGATTCCGGCATCCGACTTTCCTATGCAAAAGAATACGGCGTATCGTGCAGCTGCTGCTATGGCCGAGCATTATGGTCGCGAGGCAAACATCTGCGTGACGATTGAGAAGCGCATTCCATTGTGCGCCGGCTTGGGCGGCCCCTCGACGGATGCGGCCGCGGTCATTGTTGCCTTGGCAGAGAGTTGGGGTATCGACCGTGCCGATCCCGCGCTGGACAACATCGCGCGCGGCATTGGTGCTGACGTTCCCTTCTTTTTGCATGCCAGCCCTGCGTTCTACGTAGGTGGGGGAGACGTGCTGGCAACTGAGTACCCCGCGCTGCCCGCAACGCCCGTCGTGTTGGTCAAGCCGCGCGAGGCAAGCGTTTCAACAATTGAAGCCTATCGACGTTTTGACGAGACTCCAGCGCCTGCGGACAAGCCCGGAGCGATCGCATCTGCCCTTCGCTCGGGAGACGCAGAGGCGGCCTACACGCTCGTCCACAACAACCTGGGAGTCATTTCCGCGCAGATGGAGCCGCGGATTCAAACGATGCTTGACTGGCTTCGTTCACAGGACGGTACCATTGCCGCAAACGTGTGCGGTTCGGGTGCCTGCTCGTTTGCTATTTGCGACACCGCCGCCACGGCCGAAAGGCTTGCCGACGCTGCCCTGCAAAACGGCTGGTGGTCCTGCGCGACGGAGCTCATTCCCAACACGGTTCGCATCGAAGTGCCAAAGAAGTAAAAATTTCTCTAGCACGCGACGGAAATCTTTGTTACTATAGTCGAGCTAACGGGTTGTGGCTCAGTTTGGTAGAGCACTGCGTTCGGGACGCAGGGGTCGCTGGTTCAAATCCAGTCAACCCGACCAGAGCATGAGGAGGGACCGCTTCTTGCGGTCCCTTTTTTTAGCTATTGTTGTGATACCGCGATACCCGCGGTATACTCATTCGAGCTTGTCTCGCTGTATTGTGGAGGTCTACATGTTTGGACTGAGGGCTCCTGAGCTCATCATTATTCTCGTCGTTGTCCTGATTATCTTTGGGCCCAAGAACCTGCCGAAGCTCGGTAAGTCCCTCGGCTCTACCGTCAAGAATATCCGCGAGGGTATGGAAGGCGACGATAAGGGCGAAACCAAGCAGGCCGAGGAGGTTGTGGTCGAGGAGTCCAAGGAGGACAAGGAGATCGCAGAGCTCGAGGCTAAGCTCGCTGCTGCCAAGCAAAAGAAGGCAGAGGACAGCGACGCGGACGCAGAGTAGTCCCATCCCTTTGGGGTGAGCACCTGACCGGCTTGCCCGCAGGCTAGCCGGTCTTTTTCGTTTTTGTTGACAGTTGATCGTTACATCATAGTTGGGGAGATATCCGTATGGACGCAAGCCAGATCGTACTGACCGCTGAGGGCCGCCAGAAGCTCGTCGAGGAGCTCGCTTGGCGTGAGGGCGATTACGCCAAGGAGATCGTCGAGGACATCAAGGAAGCCCGCGCGTTCGGCGACCTTTCGGAGAACTCCGAGTACGATGCCGCCAAGGACAAGCAGGCCCAGAACGCCGCTCGTATCGCCGAGATCCAGGCCATCCTCGCCAACGCTCAGATCGCTGCCAGCACGGGCGACCTGACCGTCTCCATTGGCTCGACTGTTACCCTGGTCGACCCCAACGGTGAGCTCATCGAGGTCACGCTTGTCGGTACCACCGAGACCAACTCGCTCGAGCATAAGATCTCCAACGAGTCTCCGGTCGGCCACGCCATCATTGGTCATGGCGAGGGCGACTCCGTCGAGGTCGTTACGCCTTCCGGCAAGACTCGCGTCTACACCATCGCCAAGATCGCACGCTAGACCACGGTCCCGCGTAAAGGTATGTTTTCGCTCCCTGGGACCGAATCCTGGGGAGCGTTTTAGTTTGAGGAGCTAACTATGGCAGAAAACCAGAACGCCGCCGATCAGGCATCGACGCTCAACGACGAGCGCGCCACCCGCCTGGCCAAGCGTGCCTCCCTGTTCGAGGCGGGCCAGAACCCGTATCCCGAGCACTCCGAGATTGAGGACTACGTCGTCGACATCGAGACTAAGTATGCCGAGCTCACCGATGGCGAGGACACCGAGGACGTCGTGAAGATCGGCGGCCGTGTGGTTGCCAAGCGCGGTCAGGGCAAGATCATGTTCATCGTCGTGCGCGACGCGACCGGCGAGATCCAGCTGTTCTGCCGCATCAACGATATGGACGAGGCCGCCTGGAACACGCTCAAGGCGCTCGACCTGGGCGATATCCTGGGCGTGACCGGCGTAGTCGTGCGCACCAAGCGTGGCCAGCTTTCCGTTGCCCCCAAGAGCGCGACGCTGCTGTCCAAGGCCGTTCGCCCGTTGCCCGAGAAGTTCCACGGTCTCTCCGACAAGGAGACCCGCTATCGCCAGCGCTATGTCGACCTGATCGCCAACGACGACGTTCGCGAGACCTTCCGCAAGCGTTCGCAGATTCTCTCCACGTTCCGCCGCTTTATGGAGTCCGATGGCTACATGGAGGTCGAGACCCCTATCCTGCAGACCATCCAGGGCGGAGCTACTGCCAAGCCGTTTATCACGCACTTCAATGCGCTCGATCAGGAGTGCTACCTGCGTATCGCCACCGAGCTGCACCTCAAGCGCTGCATCGTCGGCGGCTTTGAGCGCGTGTTCGAGATCGGCCGTATCTTCCGCAACGAGGGCATGGATCTTACCCACAATCCCGAGTTCACCACGATGGAGGCCTACCGCGCCTTCTCCGATCTCGAGGGCATGAAGGCGCTCGCCCAGGGCGTCATCAAGGCCGCTAACAAGGCTATCGGCAACCCCGAGGTTATTGAGTACCAGGGTCAGACCATCGATCTGTCCGGTGAGTGGGCAAGCCGTCCCATGACCGACATTGTCTCCGACGTGCTCGGCAAGCCGGTCACCATCGACACGCCGGTCGAGGAGCTTGCTGCCGCCGCACGCGAGAAGGGCCTGGAGATCAAGCCCGAGTGGACCGCCGGCAAGATCATCGCCGAGATCTATGACGAGCTGGGCGAGGACACCATCGTCAACCCCACCTTTGTGTGCGATTACCCCATCGAGGTTAGCCCGCTTGCCAAGCGCTTTGAGGATGACCCGCGCCTGACCCATCGCTTTGAGCTGGTCATCGCCGGCCACGAGTACGCGAACGCGTTCTCCGAGCTCAACGACCCGGTCGACCAGGCCGAGCGCTTCGCTGCCCAGATGGCCGAGAAGGCCGGCGGCGACGACGAGGCCATGGAGTACGACGAGGATTACGTGCGCGCCCTCGAGTACGGTATGCCTCCTGCGGGCGGCATCGGCATCGGTATCGACCGCGTGGTCATGCTGCTCACCAACCAGGCTTCCATCCGCGACGTGCTGCTGTTCCCGCACATGAAGCCCGAGAAGGGTTTCCAGTCCGGTGCCGCCGCTGCCAAGGCTGCCGAGGCCGGCAACACCGCGAGTCCCTTCGTCATGCCGCTCAAGCCCACGCTCGACTACTCCAAGATTGCCGTCGAGCCGCTGTTTGAGGAGTTCGTCGACTTTGATACCTTCTCCAAGAGCGACTTCCGCGCCGTTAAGGTCAAGGCATGCGAGGCCGTCAAGAAGTCCAAGAAGCTGCTGAACTTTACGCTCGACGACGGCACCGGTACCGACCGCACCATCCTCTCCGGTATTCACGATTATTACGAGCCCGAGGACCTGGTCGGCAAGACCCTGCTCGCCATCACCAACCTGCCTCCGCGCAAGATGATGGGTATCCCCAGCTGCGGCATGCTCATCAGCGCCATCCACGAGGAGGAGGGCGAGGAGCGTCTCAACCTGATCCAGCTCGACGCTTCCATCCCTGCCGGCGCAAAGATGTGCTAGGGGGTTACGCGGGTTTACCAACCCGCGTAACCAGTTGACGCTGCAAGCCCGCCAGAGCGGCAATCTGCCTTTCAACTTCGGCGGCATGACCAAAAGGTCAATGCCGCCTTGTTTCAAGGCACCTTGCTCGCTCTGGCGGGCTTTCGCTGTCGTTGCCAAGGCATCGGCGTTGCCTTGGCCGTCAATAGTCATTGGGGGCGTTCTCAAACGACTACCCAACGGCTATTGCGCACATGGCTCGCATGACAGTCGTCTCTTTTATGTTTCCTTTAGCCGTCGCTGCCTAGGATGGGAGTTAGTCGGCAGGAAGGGAGCGTCTATATGGACGACGCGAGCGAGCGTGCAATCGAAGAGGACATGCTCGATCAGTTCAACTACTTTGATGATGAGGACGAGGAGCTGATCGATCGTCGCGAGCCGGCGTCGCTCGATGCCTTCGACCTTGTTGGTGAAGAGCCCGACGAGGACGAGGTCGAATCAGCAGAGCCCCCACAGTCTTCGCGCCTGGACTCGCTGCTTTCGAGAGTCCCTATGCACCACGGCGCTCGTGCCGGCGCACTCCATATGAAAACTGACTGGCACCAGATCGTGACGGCAGGCGATGAACTTGCCGTCGATGCGCCGCTCACCGATAAGTCATCCATTATCTGCCGCACCGGCATGCTTATGCTGGCAAGCGGAACAGGTGCCTGGCGCGTGCGCGATACCATGAATCGTGTTGCTGCCGTACTTGGCGTCACGATTCACGTCGACCTGAGTCTCCTATCGTTTGAGTGCACCTGCATCGAAGATGGCCACTGCTTTAACGAGGTCGTCAGCTTACCCACAACGGGAGTCAATACCCATCGCATTTGGATGATGGAGAGCTTCTTAAAGGAAATCGAGATTTACGGGCGCCGGTTTACCGTGCACGAGTACCACGAGATGCTCAAGACCGTTGAGAGCTCAAAGCCCGATTACTCTCCCTGGCAACAGGGCCTTGCGGCGGCCTGCGCTTGCGGCGCCTTCGTCTTTTTGCTCGGCGGCGGCCCTATCGAGATGGCCTGTGCATTCGTAGGCGCTGGTGTCGGCAACTTTGCTCGCTCCCATATTCTCAAACAGGGCCTTGGCCAGTTTAGCGCGTTGACGACCGGCGTTGCGCTCGCTTGCGTTTCGTATCTGCTGGCGTTGCTCGGTCTCGCCCAGGTTGTTCCGGGGGCAATGTCGCACCAAGAAGGCTATATCGGCGCCATGCTCTTTGTGATTCCTGGCTTTCCGCTCATTACGGCAGGCCTCGACATCGCTAAGCTCGACATGCGAAGCGGTATCGAGCGTCTTTCGTATGCTGTGTCGATTATTGTGATGGCGACCCTCGTGGGTTGGATGGTTGCCGAGTGCGTGGGACTGGCGCCGGATGACTTCGCCCCGCTCGGCCTCTCACCGTTGGCTCTTACGCTCTTGCGCATACTGATGAGCTTTATCGGCGTATTTGGCTTCTCGGTTATGTTCAACAGCCCGGTAAAGATGGCAGCGGCGGCAGGGCTCATCGGCGCCGTGTCCAATACCTTGCGCCTTACGCTCGTCGATGCGCCGACGATGCTTCCCTTCCTGGGACTGAGCGCGGGCATGCCTCCCGAGGCGGCTGCGTTTATTGGTGCGCTGGTATCGGGGCTGCTCGCGAGCTTAGCCGAAATCAAGCTCACCTACCCACGCATCGCCCTCACGGTGCCATCAATTGTCATTATGGTGCCTGGCTTGTATCTGTATCGCTCGATGTATTACATGTGCACCTTCGACACGGTCAATATGCTCGGCTGGTTTGTGCGTGCAGTGCTCATCGTGGCGTTTTTGCCCGTTGGTCTGGGTGTGGCGCGCACGCTCACCGACCCTCGCTGGCGCCACACCAGCTAATTGGTGCAAGGGGGACAGGTCACTTTGCACCAAATGAGTTGCGGTGAAATAGGGACTGAATTGCTGTTTAAAGGGTCAAAACAGTCCGTATTCCACCGCAACTTAGGGGGTCGGGGATTATTGGTGCCCTGCATCTTCATAAACTCAACGCTTACGAAGCGCGGGGTTTTCGTGCTAGGCTGGTTCCACCACATAAGTAGTCGCAGACGCACGTATCACGGGCGGGCGAGATGAAGTCCCAGTAACTCCATCTCGCCCGCTCGTTTTTGTTGGCAGCGCCGCGGCGTAACACAGAAAGGACCATGCCCTTTATGCCTATCAACAAACGAGAGAGCCTGCTGTTCACCTTTATCATGTGCTTTTGCATGGTGCTCTGGATGAGCATCTACAACGTTGCCCTGCAGCATGGGGCCATCAACGGCGAGGTCGTTGCCGCTGCGTGGCTCGGCTTCCCCGTTGCCTATGTCTTTGCCATGTGCTGCGACTGGTTCGTCGCCAGCCCGCTCGCCAAGGGTTTTGCCTTTAGGTACTTGGTCACGCCGGGCAAGAGCTCGTCGCTCGCCATGACGCTCGCCGTCAGCTCCTGCATGGTCGTTCCCATGGTCATCATCATGTCGCTTTACGGTGCGTGCGAGGGCCCGTTCCACATGCCCGGCGGCCCGCTTGCCAATTTGCAGGCGCTGCCGATGATGTGGCTCGTCAACATTCCGCGCAACTTTATCATGGCCCTGCCCTGGAACCTGCTGGTGGCTGGTCCGGTTGCTCGTTTTGTCTTCCGCCGCGCCTTCCCCATGGGCACGGTCTTTGAAGAGCAGCATATGGAGCTCGTGCACATGCCGGGTGCTCCCGCCGCCGATGCCGTCAATGAAGTTGCCGAGGGCATGGACGTCGAGCCCGCCTGCTAGACAGCAGCTCAAAACCAAACCGCCAAACGGACCCGAGCAATTCCTTTTTTGTAGACGTTGTCGCGCGGCTACGGGCAGGAAAGGTCCCAACGGTTAACATATACTCCATATGGGTAAAGAGACCAAAGCGCTGCCGCGGGGCGGCGCTTTGCGTTTGAAAAACTAGCTCGTCTAAGAGGAACTAGCATGTTAGACCGTTTTACCGATCGCGCGCGTAAGGTCATGTCCATGGCCAAGCAAGAGGCGCTCGATCTTCATTCAAATAAGGTGGGTACCGAGCACCTGCTGCTCGCGCTTGCCAAGGAGGACGAGGGCATTGCCGCCGAGGCACTGCGCTCGCTCGACATCTCCTACGATGACATCATGGATACTCTCAAAGAGGTCCAGACCACCGTTCCCGAGCCCAGCGAGGAGACCGAGGCCGCTAAGCTCGCCTTTACGCCGCTCGTCATTAGCGTGATGGAGCGTTCATTCCGCGTGGCGCGCGAGAACAACCAGACCTACGTGTCGACCGAGCACTTGCTGATCGGTATCGTCGAAGAGGGCAACGGCATGGCCATGGACATCCTCATGCGCCTGGGTGTGTCGTCCGCCTCCATCAAAAAGGCTATCGAGAAACTCACCGCCAAGGACCAGGACAAGAAGCGTCCGCTCGCCGGCGCCGGTGCTGGTCGTCCCGGTGCGGGCCTGCCGTTCTTTAGCGGCTCGGATGCCTCTCAGCAAAAGGGGAGTGGCACCGATACGCTCAAGCAGTTCGCGACCAACCTCACGCAGAAGGCGCGCGACGGCGAGCTCGACCCTGTAATTGGTCGCGAAAAGGAAGTCCAGCGTATGATGGAAATTCTTTCGCGCCGCACCAAGAACAACCCGCTCATTCTGGGCGACCCCGGCGTGGGCAAGACGGCCATCGTCGAGGGCCTGGCGCAGCAGATCGCTGCCGGTAACGTGCCCGAGAACCTCATGAACCAGAATATCTGGACGCTCGACTTGCCGGGCCTCGTGGCGGGTGCCAAGTATCGCGGCGAGTTTGAGGAGCGCCTCAAGAACGTGATCCAGGAGGCGACCGAAGCCGACGACGTCATCTTGTTTATCGACGAGATGCACACCATCATCGGTGCCGGTTCTGCCGAGGGTTCTATCGATGCGAGCTCTATGCTCAAGCCCGTGCTCGCGCGCGGTGCTTTCCAGATCATCGGTGCCACCACGGCCGAGGAGTTCCGCAAGTACCTCACCAAGGACCCGGCCTTCGAGCGTCGCTTCCAGACCATTGATGTCGAGGAGCCGAGCGTCGAGGACACGGTCAAGATCCTGACCGCGCTCAAGCCGCGCTACGAGGAGCACCACCATGTGCGCTATACGCAGGGTGCTATCGAGGCCGCCGCGAACCTTTCCAACCGCTACATCCAGGATCGCTTCCTGCCCGATAAGGCCATCGACCTCATCGACGAGGCCGGTGCCCGCGCTCGCATCGCCGCGAATCGCGCGCCCGAGCCGGTGCGCGAGGCTGAGCATCGCATAGAGGAGCTCAGGGCCGCCGCGCAGGAGGCCACCGAGAGCGATGACATGAACAAGGCCGCCGAGATCACCGAGCAGCAGAAGGCCGCTGAGATTGAACTCGCCGAAGCCAAGGCCGCCTGGACTGCCGAGCTCGACGCCAGCCCGCTCACCATCGACGTGAGTCAGATTGCCGACATCGTGTCCGTGACCTCTGGCGTGCCGGTTTCCTCGCTCACCGAGAGCGAGAGCCGTCGCCTGCTGCAGACCGAAAGCGTGCTCAAGACCCGCATTATCGGCCAGGACGAGGCCGTCGAGGCCGTCGCCAAGGCCGTGCGCCGCAGCCGCTCGCCGCTCAAGGATCCGCGTCGCCCCGGCGGCAGCTTTATCTTCCTGGGTCCCACCGGCACGGGCAAGACCGAGCTCGCCAAGACGCTCGCCGAGTACCTCTTTGGCAGCAAGGATGCGCTCATCAGCTTCGATATGTCCGAGTTCGGTAGCGAGTTCGAGGTCTCCAAGCTCATCGGTAGCCCTCCGGGTTACGTCGGTCACGACGAGGGCGGCCAGCTCACCAAGGCCGTTCGTCGCCACCCGTACTCGGTTGTGCTGTTCGACGAGATCGAGAAGGCGCACCCCGATATCTTCAACATCTTGCTGCAGGTGCTGGAGGAGGGCCGCCTGACCGATAGCCAGGGCAAGACGGTCGACTTCCGCAACACCGTGATCATCATGACGTCCAACGTGGGCGCTCGCGAGATTGCGCAGGATGCGAGCGTGGGCTTTGGCACCACCGGCGAGCAGGGCCTCACGTCGAGTGAGATCCGCGGCCGTGCGATGGGCGAGCTCAAGCGCCTGTTCCGCCCCGAGCTGCTCAACCGTATCGACGACATCGTAGTGTTCCAGAAGCTCTCGGGCGAGAATCTCACCAAGATCGCTCACCTGCTGGTGGACGACCTGCGTCAGCGTTTGATTGCCAACGGCATGAACATCAAGCTCACCGATGCGGCCTATGACAAGATCGTGGCCGAGGGCACCGACCTCACCAACGGTGCGCGTCCGCTGCGCCGTGCTATTCAAAAGCTCATCGAGGACCCGCTGTCCGAGGAGCTTCTGGCCGGCGAGTGGGGCGAGGGGGATACCGTCCTGTGCGACGTGGCCGATGGCAAGTTTGTCTTTAGCCACGGCACGGGCGAGATCCCGGCACCGCGTCCGGCGGGCACGCTCGGTGGCGATACCGCCCCGGCGGCACCGCACACCGGCAACGCCGCGCCCGTGAGCGGCGGCGTGACCTCGGGCCCCGGCGGCATGATGCAAGCCGGCTCTGGTGCGCTGTAGGGATTAAACATACCTTGTATAACGGGGGCGTTTCCGATAAGGAGGCGCCCCCGTTTCTATTTAAATGTGCTTCAATCTGCTGTGCTATACTGAAATTGTGGTTCAGTATAGCAAAGGAGTTGATATGCCTACATCAATACTCGACACGCGGCCAGTTCAGATGAACGTGCGTATAGATCGCCAGCTCAAAGAGGCAGGAGACGCCGTACTGACTCATATTGGCATGACGCCGTCACAAGCTGTGAGGGAGCTGTGGCAGTACTTGACCGAGAACGGTCATATGCCCGTCGCAAAAAAGAATGATGACGAAGTCCTGCCTGACGACATACGATCGAAGGCGAGTTCGTCCCGCGTCTCGGAAGGGGCTGCGTTAATTTCGAATTTTTATGAGCGGTTCTCGATTCAGAGGCCGAGCCCCGATGAAGCCTTTGATTACGACGAGTTATACGATCAAATGATGAGCGAGAGATTCAGCGATTGGATCGAATTATGAGCGGCGTCGGAACGAAACGTGTGCTCAAGCTGTTGATCGACACGAACGTCTGGCTAGATTACTTTCTCGCTCGTACGAATGCGACCAGGCCGATAGTCGAGCTCCTTTCTCGCGCGGCGGAAGCGGAGGATATCGTCCTCTTCTCGTCCTCCCTGTCTGTCAAAGACGTCTATTACATTCTGGGGAGGACGATGAAGGCCGACGCCCGCCGTGAGGGGGCTCTCACTCCCGAAGCCATCGCCGGTGCCGACGAGACAGCGTGGGCGTGTATTCGCCTGATTCGGCAAAAGTCGATTATTGCCTCGGTCGGTGCAGACGAGGTCTTCGACTCCTTTGTGTTCAAGTATCATCACAACGACTTCGAGGACGACCTGATGCTGGGCGTCGCCAATCGCATTGATGCCGATTACGTCGTGACGGAGGACAAGAATCTTATTAAACATACCAATGGTGTATGCATTAACGTTCAACAGGCGTTGAGGCTGGTTGAAGGGTCCAACGTCCCTTCGGCGCGGCCCGTCTAAGCTGCTTTATCTTGATAAAGTGACGTTTCCTCACCGTTAGCCGATGATGCGAGGGCGCTTGGCGTTTTCGACTGGTTTATGCACGCAAAGTCTGGGAATATACAAGTCGCATGTCTTACTGTCTAACCAGTTGCGCCAAGGAGGCACCATGGATTACAAGATTACTGGCTACGAGCCCGCCCAGCTGTTCCATTTCTTTGAGGAGGTCAGCGCGATCCCCCGTGGGTCTGGTAACGAGAAGGGCATCAGCGATTTCCTGGTTGCGTTTGCCAAGGAGCGCGGCCTCGATGTGTACCAGGACGAGGTCTACAACGTCATCATTCGCAAGCCCGCTTCTGCCGGCGCCGAGAATGCCCCGACCGTGATGCTGCAGGGCCACATCGATATGGTGTGCGACAAGTTGGGCTCTGTTGAGCACGACTTTACGACCGACGGTATCGACCTGGTCGTCAAGGACGGCGTCCTCACCGCTAACGGCACCACCCTGGGCGCCGACAACGGTATCGCCGTCGCTCTGATGCTCACTGTTCTCGATGACGATTCGATCGTTCACCCCGCCCTCGAGTGCGTATTCACCACCGACGAGGAGACTGGCCTGGTCGGCGCCGAGACGCTCGACAAGTCCCAGATTAGCGCCCGCACCATGATTAACCTTGACTCCGAGGAAGAGGGCGTTGCCACCGTCAGCTGCGCCGGCGGCGTCGTTGTTACCTACACCTGCCCCATCGTGCGCGAGCACAAGACCGGCAGCACCTTCACGCTCGACATCTCCGGCCTACTGGGTGGTCATTCCGGCAACGATATCAACCTGGAGCGCGGCAACGGCAACCTCATCATGGCCCGCATCATCGACCGCCTGATGATCGCCGGCGAGCCCGCCATCGTTAGCTTTAACGGCGGCACTAAGGACAACGCCATCAACCGTGAGTGCAAGGCCGAGCTGGTTTACGCCGACCACGCTGCCGCCGAGGCCGCGGCCCAGATCGCAAAGGACATCATCGCCGACGTCACTGCCGAGCTCGAGGTCTTCGACCCCGGCTTTACCTGCACCGTCGAGATTGCCGACGACGCCGAGGTCGAGGCCATGGATCAGAAGTCCGCGCTTGCCCTCATCCGCGCCCTGCGTCTTGCCCCTAACGGCGTGATTCGCCGCAACGTTGCCACCGACGGCTCCGTCGAGGTTTCCTCCAACATCGGCGTGGTCGCCACTTCCGACGACCAGGTCAAGATCATGCTGTCCCCGCGCTCCTCGATCACCTCGCTGCAGAACGAGTTCAAGGACCGCCTGCAGACGCTGGCCGATGTCTTGGGCTTCGACGCCAAGTTCGAGTTCGAGTATCCCGGCTGGAGCTATGCCGAGCATTCGCCGGTCCGCGACATCTTCGTCGAGAGCTATCGCGAGCTCTTTGGCTCCGAGCTGCGCATCGAGTCCATTCACGCCGGCCTTGAGTGCGGCCTGTTTGCTGAGGCCCTGCACGGCCTGGACGCCATCGCCGTGGGCCCGACGCTCTCCGATGTCCACACCCCGGACGAGAGCATGGAGCTCGCTTCTGCCGAGCGCTTCTACGAGCTGCTCATCGACGTCCTCAAGCGCCTTGCCGCGTAAGGGTCGCGCTAGCAGCAGTTCGAGCCACGTGCTGGCGGATTGCAAATGACATTACGAGAGGGGGCATCCGAACTTTTGCGACGGGTGCCCCCCTCTTCTTTTAAGAAATGTGGATTGATTGGCGCCTAGCCCATATCCGCCTTGATGAGGTCGAGGGTGCGCTGGCAGTTTTCGCGGACGGGGCCGAGCATGTGCTCGCGCAGGTCCGCCATGCCGGGCAGGTCGGCGTATTCGTCCATGATCTCTTCCATGCAAATGGGCACCTCGTAGGCGAGGTCCATCATGGTCGCAAAGCAAAACTTCTCGGATAGCCCGGCATCGGTGAGCGCCGCCTCCAGCGCGGGGTCGCCCATACCGTGGTATCGGCGGATAGCGCCTGGACCGATGCGCCCCACTCGATTTTCGCCGCCAACGCTCATGGCAAGGCGCGCCCGGCGGCGCATACGCTCGTACGCCAAGCCCGATGCGACATCGTACATGGGTGCGAGCGCTGCGTTTGTGCCTTTGCCTAGGATGAGCGAGTAGTTTTTAGCGTGTGCGTCAGGCGCTCCGATAATGGCGTTATAGAACAACATATAGGTAAAAAGCACAAGATTCATGTGGTGGGGGACTGTGTTAATCAGTCGTTCTTGGATGTCTCGTGTGGTTGGTCCTCCGTCGGCGGTGTATTTCTGGCTTGGCAATACACCGAGCGCCTGGCAAAAGTCCTCCTGATGCAGCCTTTCGATATTCCCGCTGCTATTGACCATTCTGTCGTACCGTTCAACGACGAGCGCGGCTTCGTCTTCAAATGTGCAATAGGAGACGTTGGCAGTTGGAATGCCAACACGCCGAGCCGTTTTCATGCAGACGAATTCGTTTAAGGCCTGATGTTTGAACCCAACGACACCATTTTTGAAGATATGGGTAGTGGGGGATGACCCTAGACATTCGCACCATTGGCCATCATGCCAAGCTAGTGCAAATTTGCCTTGGTTGCCGCCCAGGGACCAGCTTTCGTTGGAGCCCATCCATGTCTCTCTTTCGTCATCGCGAATTGCTTTGAGCTTGTGAGCGATTTGAGAATTGGTAAGCGGGCGGTATGCCGAGACCCTGCCGCGGGCGGCGCCTAATTGATTGGTTCGACAAAACTGAACGGCCCCCGCGCAGTCAAGACCGATATGGCACAAGAGGGCGACGGGGTTGTTGGATGCAACGTCATACTCGGCGGCAATAGCGCGACGCTGCTCTTGACTGTCGGGCAAAAGGCCAAATAGGAACGGGCGGACGATGTTATGGCCATACGTGCGATTGGAAAGCGGCATTGTTAGCGATAGCGGTGCTCCGCGATAGGTTGGGGCGTATACAAAGCTGCAGAGTCCATGCTCGTCTTGCCGGAGAGTGCCTGCGATTTCGCCACAAATGAGGGTTGCAAGCTCCATCTCTGCCATTTATTTCACAACCTTACAGCCAAAGGAGAGGCCTGAAGTGCCGGAAAGGCCTTGCTCGGCTGCGATTTGGGCCAGCAAGGCACCATAGGAAGATGGCGTTCCCTGTCGAGCGGGTCGTCTGCCTACGCTTGGCTTTGGCAGGGCATTCGAGTTCGCGATAGGGAGGTCCGCTTTCGTCGTCGGATGTTCGGAGGGCGATGCGATGGAGTCGTTATCGCTTTGCGCAAAGAGACCTATGCCGAGTGCGTTAAAGACGGACAGCAACTTGTCGAGTCGAATGCCGGTGGCGTCTCCCAGCTCGAGCGATGCGAGCAGGCGCTCCGAAACACTGGCCGTTTTGGCGAGGGCGGCACGGGTGAGACCCTGAGCCTCGCGTGCCTGGCGCACGTAGATGCCAGCTTGGCGCGGTGTGGTGATGGGAAGGGTATTCACGACGATCTCCTAACGTGCAGACTTTTGCATATCAGTATGACATGCAAAAGTCTGCACGAAAAGGCCTCATGCAAAACTTTGCATGAGGCCTTGTACTGGCGTTGAGTTTTGAGCGATTGTGTTTGGCGTTACAGCGCCAAAATCCCCAGATGCTCAAGCAAGATCTTAAGTCCGATGAGGATGAGCACGATGCCGCCCACGATGGTGGCAGGTTTTTCGTAGCGCGCGCCAAAGGTGTGGCCGATCGCTACGCCGGCGACGGAGAAGATAAACGTTGTGACGCCGATAAGCGATACAGCGGGAACGATGTCGACCGAAAGCGCGGCGAACGAGATACCCACGGCCAGGGCGTCGATTGAGGTGGCGATGGCGAGGATCAGGTACTCGCCCAGTTCAATCTTTTCGGCATCCTTGCCGTCGCCTTCATTCTCGTCCTCGGTAAAGGCTTCCCACAGCATTTTGCCGCCGATAAAGGCCAAAAGGATAAAGGCGATCCAATGGTCGATGGGTCCGATGATGCCCATGAATTGGCTGCCAAGCGCCCATCCGATTACGGGCATGCCGGCCTGAAAGCCGCCAAAGAACAGGCCGAGCACCACGGCGACTTTAAGGTTGATCTTCTTCATGCCAAGGCCCTTGCAGATGGATACGGCAAAGGCATCCATCGAAAGGCCAACGGCGAGCAGCACGAGCTCTGCGAGTCCCATAGTCTGGCTCCCTCTCTGCGGGCGGGCCCGCGTGTACCTCTTGGGGGAGTAACAAAAAAGACCCGTGGCGTACGCGTTGCGCGCACAGCCACGAGTCTCGTTCATTAAGGCAAGCCAGGCCGCATCGGCCAGTGTGTTGACTTGCCGCGCCACCGGAGGCGAACCCGATCACGCGACTACTCCCTCATTTATGCGAATCCCGATGCTACCACATAAGCAGCTCATTTGGGTTGGGGCTCTTTTGACTACCCCAGCGGTGTTCGCTCATTCTGTAAGCATCGGATTTCGCAAGTGCTGCGGGGGCAAACCGTGAGAAACTATTTAGCGTTTATGGAGCGTATACGATGGGAGCGATGCCTTGGATAAGAACGAGCTGCAAAAGCGTATGGAACAGGCTATTCGCCTGACTGCCCCCGGCCAGCCGATCCGCACCGCCCTCGACATGATCATTGCTGGTCACCTGGGCGCTCTTATTTGCGTCGGCGACACCGAAAACGTACTCGCTGCCGGTAACGACGGCTTCCCGCTCAACATTTCGTTTACCTCGAACCGCCTGTTCGAGCTTTCCAAGATGGACGGTGCCATCGTCATCGATGGCGACCTCACCCAGATCCTGCGCGCCAACTTCCACCTCAATCCCGATCCCTCGCTCGCCACGAGTGAAACGGGCATGCGTCACCGTACTGCCGCTCGCATGTCGGTGCTCACCGACGCCATCGTGATCTCGGTTTCGGCTCGTCGTGCCGTCGTCAACGTGTACGTCCACGGCAAGAGCTACGAGATCCAGCCCGTCACCACCATCATGAGCTCGGTCAACCAGCTCGTCGCCACGCTCCAGACTACCCGTCAGTCGCTCGATCGCTCCCTGCTGCGCCTGACGGCCCTCGAGCTCGACGACTACGTTACGCTCGCCGACATCACCGGCATTTTCTCGAGTTTCGAGATCATGCAGCAGGCAAAGACTGAGCTTAAGGATTGCATTGTCAAGTTGGGCAACCAGGGCAAGCTCGTGCAGATGCAGCTCGAGCAGCTCGCCGGCTCCAGCATGGATACCGAGTACGACCTGATGATTCGCGACTACGCGAGCGATTCTTCCGAGGCCAATGCCGAAAAGATCCGCGCCAACCTGAGCCGTATGACGCCCAAGGACTTGTCCGACCCGCAGCATGTGGCGGCGGTTCTGGGTTACGACGACCTGGACGAGGACTCCGTCATGACACCGCTGGGCCTGCGCACGCTTTCGCGCGTGTCCGTCGTGCGCGACGGCGTGGCCGAGAAAATCGTCGACGAGTATGGATCGCTGCAGGAGCTCATGGACGACATCAGCGAGGATCCGGAGCGCCTGGGCGACTTTGGCGTTAACAACCCTGCCATTCTTGCGGACTCCCTGTACCGCATGAAGGGCACCAAACAGGGGAACGCATAATGGCGCCCGTATGCGCCGTGGTCGTTGCCGGTGGCAGCGGCCAGCGCTTTGGTAACCCCGGTGGTAAGCAGCTCGTCAATGTAGCGGGCCGTCCGCTTATGAGCTGGTCCATCCGCGCATTTGACCGTAGCAATAAGGTCGGCCACATCGTCGTGGTTTGCCCTGCCGAGCGTCGTGCCGAGATGCGCCGCCTGGCCATCAGCCCGTATTCGTATAGCACGCCCATCAGCTTTGCCGATGCCGGCGAGACCCGCCAGGATTCCACCCGCGCCGGCGTGCATGCGGTGCCGGCGGGCTTTGAATATGTCGCCATCCACGATGGCGCCCGTCCGCTCATTACGACCGAGGCTATCGACCACGCTATCGACGTGCTCGTGAGCGACCGTGCCCTCGACGGTGTCGTGTGCGGTCAGCCCGCGATCGATACGCTCAAGATCGTCGATGGCGACAACATCGTCGAGACGCCGCCGCGCGAGCTCTATTGGGCCGCGCAGACGCCGCAGATCTTTAGCGTCGACGCCATGAAGCGCGCTCACGCCGCTGCTATCGCCGAGGGCTTTATCGGTACCGACGATTCATCGCTGGTCGAGCGCATGGGTGGGCGCGTCCGCTGCGTCCAGAGCCCACGCGACAACCTAAAGGTGACGGTGCCCGAGGACCTTCGTCCCGTAACCGCGATTCTGCTTGGCCGTATGGCCGAGGGAGAGGACCTTCCCCATGTTCAGTAACCTGCGCATTGGCCATGGCTACGACGTCCACCGTCTGGTGGAGGGGCGTCGATGTATCATCGGCGGTGTTGACATTCCCTACGAGCGCGGCCTGCTGGGCCACTCGGATGCCGATGTGCTCGCGCACGCCTTGGCCGACGCCATTCTGGGCGCCTGCCGCGGGGGAGACATCGGCAAGCTATTCCCCGATACCGACCCCGCCTATGAGGGTGCTGATTCGATGGTGCTGCTCGCTCGCGTGATGGACTACGCGCGCGAGCTGGGCTTCGAGTTTGTCGATGCCGATTGCACCATTGCCTGTCAGCAACCCAAGATCACCCCGCACCGCGATGCCATGCGCGCCAACCTTGCCCATGCCCTGGGCGTCGACGTCGAAAACGTGGGCGTCGCCGCCACTACGACCGAAAAGCTCGGTTGGGAAGGCCAGGGCGAGGGAATCGGTGCCTGGGCCGTCTGCCTGCTACAGAAAACCGTTAAGGAGTAACGAATGCGTATCTACAACAGCGCTACCCATAAAAAGGAAGAGTTCCAGCCCATCGAGTCCGGCAAGGTCCGCATGTACGTGTGCGGCCCCACGGTCTACGACAACATCCACATCGGCAATGCCCGCACGTTCATCAGCTTTGACGTGATTCGTCGCTGGCTCATCGCGAGCGGCTACGAGGTCACGTTCGCCCAGAACCTCACCGATGTCGATGACAAGATCATCAAGCGCGCCAACGAGCAGGGCCGAACGGCCGCCGAGGTCGCGACGGAGTTCTCCGACAAGTTTATCGGCGTCATGCGCGCCGCCAACGTGCTCGATCCCGATGTGCGCCCCCGCGCCACCAAGGAGATCGGCCCCATGATCGCCATGATCAAGACGCTTATCGAGCAGGGCCACGCTTACGCAGCCGATAACGGCGATGTGTACTTTGCCGTGCGCAGCGATCCCAACTATGGTCAGGTTTCGGGCCGCAACATCGACGACCTTATGGTTGGCGCGCGCATCGAGGAGAACGAGGACAAGAACGACCCGCTCGACTTTGCCCTGTGGAAGGCCGCCAAGCCCGGCGAGCCCAGCTGGCCGAGCCCCTGGGGCGAGGGTCGCCCCGGTTGGCACACCGAGTGCGCCGCCATGGTGCATCGCTACCTGGGCACTCCGATCGACATCCACGGCGGCGGCTCCGACCTTGCCTTCCCGCATCACGAGAACGAGTGCGCTCAGGCCACCTGCGCCTGGCACCAGGGCTTCTCCAACACCTGGATGCACACGGGCATGCTGCTGGTTGACGGCGAGAAGATGTCCAAGTCGCTCGGAAACTTCTTTACGCTGGCCGAGGTCCTCGAGCAGCACTCCGCTGCCGCCCTGCGCCTGCTGATGCTGCAGACGAGCTATCGCTCGCCGCTCGACTTTTCTTGGGAGCGCCTGGAGGGTGCCGAGAACTCGCTCACGCGTATCGCCGGTACGGTCGAGAACCTGCGCTGGGCCGCGAACCATGCGACGGCCGATGCCGATGAGGCGGCATCCGAGGCGTTTGCCGCCAAGGCCGCCGAGACCCGTGCCACCTTTAAGGAGTGCATGGACGACGACTTTAACACCGCTGGTGCCATGGGTGCCGTCTTTGGCTTTGTAACCGAGTGCAACCAGTACCTGGAGCAGGCGGGCGACGCTGCCGACAAGGCCGCCGCGCTTGCCGCCGCCGATACGCTGGTCGAGCTGCTCGATACGTTTGGCGTTGAGCTCCCCGAGCCCAAGGTCGAGTTGCCACTGGGCCTGCTGGGCGTTGCCGCCGGTTTGGTTGCCTACACGGGTGACGACGTGGACGAGGCCGCTGCCAAGATTCTCGAGGCCCGCGCCGAGGCCCGCGCCGCCAAGAACTGGGATCTGGC
>USFU01000015.1 GCA_900554135.1 uncultured Collinsella sp.
CTCGCGATAGAGAGCTCGGGCTTAAGCGTGCCCAGCAGGTCTGTGTCGACGGAAACTTTTGAGCCGTGATGCCCTAGCTTGAGCACATCGATATCACCCACCTCCCGTACAAACTCGCGCTCTTGATCGAGCTCGGCATCACCAGTGAGGAGCACGCGCAGGCTCTTGCCTTCCTGGGCATAGGAGAGCAGCAAGACAAGCGAGTCCTCATTGCCCTCGCCATCCACCGTGTCAAACGGCCACATCACACGTGTCCGAAACGCGCCGATATCGACCGTGTCTCCGCAAGCCACCTGCCGATACGTTACGCCCGGACGATTTAGAACCTCAGCAGGCGCACCGTCAAGCGCATCGGCCGCGACCACAATGGTTCCAACCGAAAACTGATCGAGCACATCGGGAAGACCACCCCAATGGTCTTCGTCCCAATGTGTCACGAAGACGGCGTCGATATGGTGGACGTTATTGCGAACCAACGCCGACACCACGCGCTCATCGAGCCCACAGTCCACGAGCGCCACGGTCCCACCCTGACGAACCAGAATCGCATCGGCCTGCCCCACATCGAGCACCGTCACCGAAGGCGGCGCGAATCGATCCCAATAGACGTACGGAACAACCGCAGCAAGCATCAAACATAGCAACCCCACCGCCATGGGTCGCGCGCGAGGACGTGGCCACCAGACCAGGAGAACCGCCAGCAAACACGGCACCAGGTAAATCCACATGCTATCGGGCGGCACGCTCACGGATGCACCCGGCACGGCGGCAAAGAACTGCTCAAAGAACAGCGCGCAACGGGCGGCAATCATGGGCACAACGAGTGCCCAAGCTTGCAACGGCTCCACGAGCGAAAAGGGAACCAGCACGATAGACACAGCAAGCAGGAGACTCACCACCGGACCGATGACCGCATTCGCCAGCGGAGCAATGAGTGAGAACGTACCAAAGGCAGGAATGGTGATGGGAAGCGTCGCCAACTGCGAGCACGGCGTAACGGAAAGCATGCTGGCAATGCCCGTCGGCACACCCAGCTCTCCCAAAGCGTAGGTGGCGTACGGGCAAAAGCACAGGATGGCAAAGACGCTGGCACATGAAAGCTGAAAGCCCATCTCGTACAGCACCGTCGGCCGCAGCAGCACAAAGATGGACATGGTTACAAAGAGTGCCGAAAGGCCGTGCCGGCGACGCCCCGCACCGTTTACGACAAGCGTCGCGAACACCATGCAGCACGCGCGCACGGCCGAGGGAGAGGCACCCGTAAAGGCAGCGTAAACCACAAGCGTTATCGCCAATATCGCCCGTTGAAGACCACGTGAACACCGAGTCTTTTGCAATACACCCTCGATCACAAACCCCACAATAGCCAAATGGCTGCCCGAGACGGCGATAAGATGCGCCGTTCCCGTCACCGAAAACCAGTCGCCCGCTGGCTGGGCGCGCAACTCGGCCGAGCGTCCACAGACAATGCCGGCTATGAGCGAACGCGCCGGGTCGGTCGCAGGCGCGATGGACGCAAGCAGCCCATTTCGCAGCCGAAGCAGCGGCCCCGGAGAGCCCTCATCGACCGACACAATCCGGATGACCTTCACTTTTCGAAGCTCGCCCCGAAGCACGCGCGATCGACCATACGCGTCGTTCTCAAAGCGCGAAATTCGACCGATAGCAAGTACATGCGAACCGACGCCGAGCTCGCGATCACACGACAGCCGCACCTGACCTAAACGCTTTTCGCCCGCATACGCATCGCAGGTATAGGAGTACGCACCGTCATTGATGGACGGGTCACCGCGCACAACAAATTCAAGACTGCTCGCTGCCCGATTATCCAGCGCCCTCGAAGCACGCAGCGCCCCAATCGCCCAACCCGCGGACACGACCGTCCCCGCCACGATGCCAAGGGCCGCGGCATACAGCCATCGTCTCCACCGCATAAGGCGCATACAGGACCGAGCCAATACGATGCAAGCCGCAGCAGCAACGGGAATGGCCCAGAGCGATGCGAAGGGCGCCGACCGCTCTCCCAGCAGCACATCGGCTGCCACGTTAAGCACCAAGCCACAGCTCGTACACAGGCCGGCACAAAGGGCCATCGTCCACGGCATCAATGGCCGAGGTGGCATCACATGCTCGCGCTCGGACGCGCTCATACGCAGATACAATCTTTGATTTTGGCGAGCTTCTTCTCACCGATTCCCGATACGCGCATCAGGTCATCGACTGAGGCAAAAGCACCGTTCTTTGTCCGCTCATCGATAATCGACTGAGCCATAGAAGGCCCAATGCCCGAGAGCGTCTGCAGTTCCGCCGCGCTCGCCGTATTGATGTTCACGAGCCCCGACGAAGACCCCGCGCCAGGAGTCGTGGCAGTACTACTTTCGGCCCCGCCGACCGCCGCAGCCGCTTGTTGCTCCCCCACCGTCGGTACATAAATCTTTTGGCCATCTGTGATCTTGGACGCACGGTTAAGCCCTGTCACGTCCGCCTCGGCCGTAAGCCCTCCGGCGGCATCGATCGCTTGGGACACCCGTGCTCCTTCTTTGAGCCGATACACGCCAGGCCTCACAACGGCGCCATCCACATCAACGTACACCTCGGCAGCAGAGGAGCTCTTGCCCGAAGACCCATCGGCATCATCAGGAGACGCATCCCCGGCCCCGCGCGCATCTGAGGCGCTTGCCTCATCACTATGCTCAAACGACACGCCGCTGGAGCGGCTACTAAAACTTGCCATCGCCAAGCCGCTCGCGGCGGCAATGACAACCAAAATCGCCACCACCACCGCTTTATGCCCGAGCAGCTTTTCTGCCCAGCGGTCCATACGTTTAACCCGTTCGTGATGTTCGCGCTGCGCCATAGCAAACACCTCCCAACACCATCGTGTCAGGAAACGAGCGCCGAAGCCTCCGCACGTCCACACTGGTTATCGCGGTCAAACCAAATACATCCCAAAACCTTGCGAAAAAGTGTCCATTAATTCAGTCACACGTCAGCGAATGAACATCTTGGTATCATTTGCCCAGATAGCAAAAGACCGGCGATACAGGCGCATCGTCGGTCTATGCAGGCAATTACTCGCGATCTTGGTAAATCTCACGCGGAGCAAGCTCCGAATGTTTGCGTTTTAAGGTCTTAGGGGCCTTATACGTGTTGCTGGAGAAGTCGATGTACTCGGTCTGCTTAAGCAAGCGCTCGATCATCTCCTCGTGGTCGAACAACTCCCAGGCCTCGTGCACGGCATCGAGTTTGGCGTGCGTCTCGGGGCGACGCGGCATAAACAGCGTGCAGCAGTCGGGCGCCGCCTCAGTGGAAATATCGAACGTGCCGATCTCCTGAGCGCGCGCAATGATCTCCTGCTTGTCGGACCCGATGAGCGGACGGAACACGGGAATCTTCACGGCCTCGTTGACGGCCATGATGTTCTCGAGCGTCTGGGAGGCAACCTGACCGAGCGACTCGCCGGTCACGATGGCCTTGGCGCCCTCGATATGCGCAATGCGCTCGGCAACCGAATACATGATGCGGCGATACATGATCACGCGCAGGTTGCTGGGGCAGGTGACGGAAATCTCACGCTGGCAATCGCCAAACGGCACCACGTACAGGCGGCCGATCTGGACACCCGGCTCAAGCGCACGGATGATGTCCTGCACCAAATACTCGCTCGTATCAGGCGTCTGCGGACGACCGGAGAAATGTACCGGAACGCACACCGCGCCGCGTCGCGCGAGCATCCAGGTCGCCACCGGAGAATCGATGCCCGACGACAGAAGCGTCACGACCTTGCCGGCAGAACCCACCGGCAGACCGCCCACGCCGCGCTCGGAGCGCGCGTACACGTAAACGCTACCCTGGACCACCAGTACGTGCACCATCGCATCGGGGTCGTGCATTTGAACCTTTTTATCGGGGAAGGCCTCGCACAGCACCTCGCCCACCTGACGATTGATATCAATCGAGGTGAGCTCATAGTCGGTATTGGAGCGCTTGGCGTGCACCTTAAACGAATCGAAGGGGCCAAACTCGCGCAGCGCCTTGACGGCGGCGGCGCAGTATTCCTGCGGGTCGCGGTTGGTGTGGTACGCCAGGGACACACGGGCAACGCCGGGGACGGTGCGGATGACGCGCGCCGCCTCGTCGGCCTGATGCTCGTTAAAGGTCACGAGGATATAACCGGAAATTCGAGACACGGCGTTCACGGAAAAGGCGGCCAAAGCCGCCTTAATGTTATCCATGAGGATATGCTCAAAATGTGCGCGGTTCTTGCCCTTCAGTCCAACCTCGTGATAGTGGACCAGGCAGACGCGAGCTGCCATTTAGGCTTCAGCAACCTTATGGCCGAGCGCCTTCTCGTAACGGGCCTCGTCGTAGGAGATATCGCCGTCGACGATCTCGTCCATAGCCATCGAGATGGTATCGGCACCGGAGAGCGCGATGGTGATGTCGTCGACATCCTGAACGGCAAGCACGCGGTTATGCTGGCCACGCAGCATGCTATTGATGTCGCAGGCACGCTTGGAGGCAAGCGAAGCGAGCAGGAAGCGGTTGTGATCGGTCTTCTCCAAAAGATCGTCAATGCAAGGCTTTACAACGGACACGGACCTCAGATCCTTTCATGCATATCGAGAACGCGAACGAGCTCGTCGGTCGCGCGGTCGAGATCGTCATTCACCACGACGTCGTCGTAGCGGTCGGCAAGGGCAAGCTCATGGGCGGCGTTTGCCATACGCAGCTCAATCGTCTCGGGCGTCTCGGTACCGCGACCGACCAGACGCTCGCGGAGCACCTCGAGCGAGGGCGGCTTGATAAAGATCAGCACGGCCTCGGGGAAACGCTCCTTGACCTGCAGGGCACCCTGGACATCGATCTCCAAGATGAGAGACGAACCAGAGGCGAGCTTGGACTGGACCTCGCTCACCAACGTGCCATAGCAGTTACCGTGGACCTCGGCCCACTCAACAAACTCACCGTTTGCCACGCGGCGGTCGAACTCCTCGCGCGTCAGGAAAAAGTAATTGACGCCATCGACCTCGCCTTTGCGTGGGGCTCGCGTGGTAGCCGAAACCGTCAGGCCCAGGTTAGAGCGACGCTCGCGCACACGAGTGACGAGCGTGCCCTTGCCCGCGCCTGACGGTCCAGAAATCACAAAGAGCTTTGAATCCTGAGCGCTCACTTATTTGGTCAGCTGCTCGAGGAGCTGCTCGCGCTGACGGACGCCAAGGCCCTGGACGCGACGGGTAGCGGAGATGCCGAGCTCCTCCATGATCTTGGCGGCCTTGGCCTTGCCATAGCCGGGAAGAGACTCGATGAGGGTGGAAACCTTCATGCGGGAAGCAATGGGGTCATCGGAGTTGAGCACGGACTCGAGGGACTTCTCGCCCTTCTTGATCTGCTCACGGAGCTCTGCGCGAGCATGACGCGCGGCGGCAGCCTTCTCAAGAGCCTGCTTGCGCTGCTCATCGGTAAGCTGAGGGAGTGCCATTCGTACCTCCAAATAGTTGGGTTATATCTGATTCAATATTTGGCATTTTAGCACGTAAAACGTACAAAATGCCCAATCGCGGCTCCATAGGTTAGACGATACCCGCAAAAAGTGCAATATATCGCGCTAAAAGATGAGCCCCCGACCTGCGATTCCACATAAAGGATGGGAAAGTTTTCGCAGGCACAGGGGCTAATTTGTGCTAATGAGACCCAAAAGTGGTGACTTGAGGGAATCTTTTAGGCGACGTTTTCGACCAGCTCGGCAACGATGGCGTCAAACGCGGCAACCGGATCATCGGCGCCGGTAATGGGGCGACCCACCACGATATGGCTCGCACCGCGCTCGATGGCCTGGGAAGGCGTGGCCACGCGGGACTGATCGCCCAGCGCAGCACCAACCGGACGCACGCCCGGGGTCACGATCAGCGCATCGGGGCCCAGCAGCTCACGCATGTCATGAGCCTCCATCGGCGAGCACACGATACCGTCGATACCGTTGGCCTGAGCGAGTTTTGCCAAACGGGCGGCCTCCTCGGCAACGGGCGACTCGACACCGATCTCGTTCAGCGCATCCTGATTCATGCTCGTAAGCACGGTGATGGCGACGAGCTTGGCTCGATCCTCGCGTGCCTCCTCGGCACCCTCACGGCAGGCGGCGAGCATGGCACCCGAACCTAAGCCGTGGACCGAAAGCAAGTCGGCACCGGCAAGCGAGGCCGAACGAGCGGCACCGCGCACCTGATGCGGAATGTCATGGAACTTAAGGTCGAGGAAGACCTTGAAGCCCAGGTCCTTAAAGGTCTTGACGATCTCGGGGCCCTCGGCGTAATAGAGCGTCATGCCCACTTTAAGCCAGGCGGCATGGCCCGAAAGCTCATGGGCGAGCTCGAGCGCACGCTCACGGTCGCAGTCGAGGGCGACGATAACGCGGTCGCGGGCATCGGTCTCTAGCATTCGAAAGCACCTACCAGCTCGTTGATGTCCTTCACGCCCTGAGACTCCGCCCAGGCCTCGAGCTCGTGCGCGATCTTGAGCGAAGCGCACGGATCGACGAAGTTGGCCATACCGACCGATACGCAGGTAGCGCCAGCCAGGATAAACTCGGCCGCATCCTCACCGGTCATGACGCCGCCGACGCCGTTGATGGGGATATCGACGGCCTGGGCAACCTCCCAGACCATACGCACGGCGATGTGATGGCACAGCGGGCCCGAAAGACCGCCCTTGGGCTTGGCCACACGCGACTTGCGGGTGTAAACGTCGATGGCCATACCCTGGATGGAGTTGATGACCGAAAGGCCGTCGGCGCCGGCGGCCTCGAGGGCGCGGGCGATCTCGGCGACGTTGACCGGGGCCATCTTCACAAACAGCGGCTTGTCGGTCACCTTGCGGCAGGCAGCCATGACGGCAGAGGCGCCCTCGGGCGTGGAGCCCATGGCGGCACCGCCGGCGGCAATATTGGGGCAGCTGACGTTAATCTCGTAGCCGGCGGCCCAGGGGCACAGCTCGACATACATCTCGAGCGCACGGACAAACTCGTCCACGGAATGACCGGCAACCTGGCAGATGACCTGGCAACCGTCCTTGGAGAGCTGCTCGAGCCACGGACCGGACTCGCGGGCGAAAGCGGCCACACCAGGGTTCTGCAGGCCCACGGAATTGATCATGCCGCCAGGGATCTCGGCCATGCGGGGTGCGGGATTGCCGGGCCAGGGCTCGGCAGCGCAACCCTTAGTGGTGATGGCACCCAGCTGGGAGACATCGAAGAAGTTCTGGAACTGCCAACCGTAGCCAAAGGTACCGGCTGCGGTGTTGATGGGGTTCTGCATCTTGACGCCGCCGAAATCGACGGCCATGTTCACGGTACCCACTAGAAGACCACCACCTTGGAAGCATCAAACACGGGGCCGCACATGCAGGCGCCCTTCATACCGTCGACCGTCTCGACATTGCAGGTGTTGCAGGCACCAAAACCGCAGCTCATCATGCGCTCGAGCGACACCTCGCAATACGCGCCGGCCTCGGCGGCAGCGGCGGCGACCTTCTTCATCATGACGGCGGGACCACAGCTGGCGACATAGTCGTAACCGCCCTCGCCGAGCAGCTCGGCGGCAGGATCGGTGCAGAAGCCGTGCGTGCCCAACGAGCCGTCGTCGGTGCACACGTTGACCGTGGCTCCCAGCGCGCGGAACTCATCGACGCCCACGGCCTTGGACGCGGTGCCAAAGCCCAGGCACACGTCGACGGCCACACCCTGCTCGGCAAGCATGCCAGCCAGGCAGAGCACGGGCGGAACGCCAATGCCGCCGGCGACGAGCAGTGCTTTCCTGGCACCCTCGGGCACGAACCAGCCGCGGCCGCCAGGGCCCAGCAGGTTGGAGGTGGAGCCAGGGACCATCTGCGACAGACGACGGGTATCATCGCCCACGACGGCGTACCACAGCTCGACGGTGCCGGCCTCGGCGTCGGCGCGATAGAAGCTCAGGGGCACGCGAAGCAGCGAGGAAGCATCGCCCGGCACGGCGATATTCACGAACTGACCGGGCTTGAGCGCACTTGCAAGCTTGGGGGCCGAGATAACGAGCGAGAAGATGCCGTCGGCGATCTCCTGGTTCGAGACGACCTCGAAGTCGTGCATGCGTGCAGTGGAAGGTGTGGGCATAGACGCTCCAATCCCCCATGCGGTTGCATGGTTCAGGCGAACAGAAAGCGCGGCACCGCAAGGGCGCCGCGCATAAAAGCGATAAAGCTATGCTAGCAGATGCAGCCGTCGGCAAGCGTCTGCTTACCGCCGACGAACACATCGGTGGCACGACCGGTGAGCGTACGGCCGGCAAAACCGGAGTTCTCGGCGCGCGACTCGTAGCCGTCCTCGCCGACCGTCCAGGTGGCGGACGCATCGAACACAGTCAGGTCGGCAACGGAGCCCGCCTTGACCTGAACCTGGTCGAGGCCCAGGATCTCACGCGGCTTGATGGCCATGAGCTCGACCATGCGGCCCACGCTCATCTTGCCCGTGTTGACCAGCTCGGTGAGTACGAGCGACAGCGAGGTCTCGAGGCCGATCATGCCGAAGGGCGCAAGCTCGAACTCGCGGGCCTTCTCCCACGGGGTGTGGGGAGCGTGGTCGGTGACGATGACGTCGACGGTGCCGTCGATGACGCCCTGACGGATGGCCTCGGCGTCCTCGTCGGTGCGCAGCGGCGGGTTGACCTTGAGCGAGGTGTTGTAGGTCTCGTCCAGGTCGTTCTCGGTCAGGAACATATGGTGCGGGGTGGCCTCGCAGGTGACCTGCACGCCAGCTTCCTTGCCGGCACGAACGATCTCCAGGCCATGGGCGGTGGAGATGTGCTGGATGTGCAGCTTGGCACCGGTCAGCTTGGCGATCTCGATGTCGCGAGCGATCTGGAGCTCCTCGCCGGCAGCCGGCCAGCCCTCGAGGGCCAGACGGGTAGAGACCTTACCCTCGTTGATCTGGCCGTGGCCGACCAGGTCCTCGTCCTGGCAATGGCTCATAAAGACCTTGCCGAACATCTTGCCGTAGTCCATGCAGCGACGGAGCATGCCCGCGCCCTGCACGCCGCGACCGTCGTCGGTGAAGGCAACGGCGCCGTGGGCGACCATATCGCCCATCTCGGACATGGCCTCGCCCTTAAGACCGCGGGTCATGGCGCCCGACGGATAGACGCGGCAGTGACCGACCTCGGCAGCGCGGGACTTGACGAACTCCACGACGGTGCCGTTATCGGTGACGGGGTCGGTGTTGGGCATGGCACAAACGCCGGTGAAGCCGCCCTTGGCAGCTGCGCGGGTGCCGCTCTCGATGTCCTCTTTGACCTCGTAGCCGGGCTCGCGCAGGTGGACGTGCATGTCCACCAGGCCAGGGACGAGGTACTTACCGGAAAGGTCGCGGACCTCGGCTCCCTCGGCGGCGAGGTTCTCGCCGACCTCGGCGATCTTGTCGCCGTCAATCAGGACGTCAACGACACCGTCAAGCTCGACGGACGGGTCGACGACGTGGGCATTCTTAAGAAGCAAGGCCATTATCGGCACCTCCAAGCAGCAGATACAGGATAGCCATACGCACGCAGATACCGGCGTAGACCTGCTCCAGGATGACGGAGCGTTGCGGGTGGTCGGCCATATAGGAGTCGAACTCAACGCCGCGGTTGATGGGGCCCGGGTGGCAAATGATCGCGTCGGGCTTCATGAGCTTCTCACGGTCCTTAGTCAGGCCGAAGAGCTTGTGGTACTCGCGAATGGTCGGGAACGGGGCACCCTCGAGGCGCTCCTGCTGTACACGCAGCATGTAGACGACGTCCAGCTCGGGCAGGACGGAATCGAGGTCGCTCGTCACGTGGTCGCAGCCCAGAACCTCGGGCGCCGGCGGCAGCAGCGTGCCGGGGGCGACGGCGTAGGTCTCACAGCCCATGATCTTCAACGCAGGAATCAGCGAGCCGCAAACGCGGGAGTGGGCGATGTCACCGACAACGGCGACCTTCAGACCGTGGAAGTCACCCTTGTGCTCCCAGATGGTGTACAGGTCGAGCAGAGCCTGCGTGGGGTGATTGTGCTTACCGTCGCCGGCGCAGATAACACTAGCGGGCGAATTCTGCGTGACGATGTAGGGAGCACCGGCGTGCTTGTCGCGCACGACGATGCAGTCGATCTTGTAGGCGTTGAGGGTCTCGACGGTATCGACGAGGCTCTCGCCCTTGACCGTGGAGGTCGAGGAGCCGCCGAAATTGAGGCTGTCGGCCGAAAGACGCTTCTCGGCGAGCTCGAAGGAGCTGCGGGTACGCGTCGAAGGCTCGTTGAACATGTTGACGATGGTCTTGCCCTTGAGCGTGGGGACCTTCTTGATAGCACGCTCGTTGACCTCGGAGAACGCCTTGGCGGTCTCGAGGATGAGCTTGATGTCCTCTTCGGAGTACTCGGTAATGTCGATCAGATGCTTATGATTGAACGCCACGGTACTACTCACCTCCCAGCGGCGCGGAGCCCACGTGGGAACCCGGCGCGACGTCGTTGATTTCGACAGCGGTGCGGCCGTCGACTTCCTTCATATATAGGTGCACGTTCTCCTCGTGCGACGAGGGAACGTTCTTGCCGACAAAGTCCGGCGAGATAGGGAGCTCGCGGTGACCGCGGTCAACGAGAACCGCCAGCTCGACTCGGCTCGGACGGCCCAGGTCCATAACGGCGTCCAGAGCGGCGCGGATGGTACGACCCGTGTACAGGATGTCGTCCACCAGCACGACGCGCTTGCCGTCGACGCTGAAGGGAATGTTGGTAGCGTGGATCGCGGGAGCGAAATTGGTCGCATAGTCATCGCGATAGAAGCTGATGTCCAGGCTGCCGAGCGGAACGTCGACACCCTCGATCTCCTTGATCGCCTCGGCGAGCTTCTTTGCCAGAAGGTCGCCGCGCGTGACGATGCCGACCAGAGCGAGGTCTTCACAGCCCTCGTTGCGCTCGAGGATCTCGTGCGCGATGCGGGTCATCGCTCGGTTGACGGCGGTCTCGTCCATGATGACCGCCTTGGGGGAAGTCGTGCCCATCGATCTCCTTCCTCACATGTCTTGACTGCTGACACAGTCAAAAAAATAGATGCCCGACCGCTCAAAGCGGACAAGACACCCACAGGAAGTACTGCTCATTGACAGCTATGTAATTCCATGTGGGTATCTCGTACCCCTTTAATGGTCAAGGCATAGTGTAGCCAACCTCGGGCTCAAATGCGAGCATAAATACTAGTCAATCCGTAAACGGAGCCAATAGCTCCATAAACCTATATATATTTGTGGGACGCGCTTGAAAACCTTGTTGCGAGCTGGCATAATCCCCTCTGCCGCACGCAAATCGGATCTACGTCCAGGGCCGTAGCGTGGGCACTATCGCCAAAAGAGGAATATCTCTGTGTAGATTGCGCACAGAGATATGCTTCTGTGCTATAGTTCAGGCTTGTTTGTTAACGCGACATGTTCGTTTGTCGCCCAAGGAGGGTCAGTTATGTCCAAAGTTTGCGAAGTTTGCGGTAAGCACCCCGTTGCCGGTCGCTCCATCAGCCACTCTCACCGCGTCACCAACCGTAAGTTCCGCCCCAACATCCAGCGCGTCTACGTCGTCGTCGATGGCCACCGTCGCAAGATGAACGTTTGCTCCACCTGCCTCAAGTCCGGCAAGGTTGCGCGCTCCTAAATAAGGTCTTACCAACAAGTACCTCGGACTCTCCGGGTCAAAGACCTCGCGTTCACATAGAACTTACCAAAGGCGTCCTTCACGTGGAGGGCGCCTTTTTGCACTCATTGGAGACAGACTTACATGAGTGTTTTCGAGCATAGGGGCCGCGTCACAGATGTCAAAGGGATCTAAGCCCAGCCGGTATGCCTTGTAGCTTGATCAACGGTACGCTTCGAGTGAGTCAAGCGCGCCTTTTACGGGATTGAGATGGATATAATCGAGCAGCTGCACTGCCTGCGTGTCCGACTCAACCGCGACCCGCGAATAGAGATTGTCAAACAGATGCCCCGTTCTCCCCGTTTTCCCATTGAAATACTCATGTGAGTCTGTCCCCAATGAGTGGGGCGATGCAGTAGGTGACTAGTTGTAGTTGAAACGATTCATTTAGTTGAAGCGTTTTAGTGTGCCTTTTACGGGAATCTTACCGTTCGCCGAATAATTTCTTGCTATCATGCAAGGCGTAGGGTAAATCTCCGATCGCAAGGAGACACAAATGGTGAAAAAGTCACCGGAAAACACTACTCCCGCAATTGTGGACAACGTAGAGGCGCTTGAGGCTAAGCTCGCTCAGATGCGAGAGGCCCAGGCGCTTTTTGCTACGTACACGCAGGAGCAGGTCGACAAGATCTTCTATGAGGCCGCCATGGCCGCCAACAAGGCTCGTATCCCGTTGGCGAAGATGGCCATCGAGGAGACCGGCCGCGGCGTTCTTGAGGACAAGGTCATCAAGAACCACTACGCCGCAGAGTACATCTACAACGCTTACAAGAACACCAAGACCTGTGGCGTTCTGGAGCGCGACGAGGCTTACGGCATCACCAAGATCGCCGAGCCCATCGGTATCGTGGGCGCCGTCATCCCGACGACCAACCCCACCTCCACCGCGATCTTCAAGACGCTGATCAGCCTGAAGACCCGCAACGGCATCATCATCTCCCCGCACCCGGCAGCCGCCAAGTGCACCATCGCCGCCGCCAAGCTCGTGCTTGACGCCGCCGTCAAGGCCGGTGCCCCCGAGGGCATCATCGGCTGGGTCGATGTCCCCTCCATCGAGCTGACCAACATGGTCATGCGCGACGTCGACATCATCCTCGCCACCGGTGGCCCGGGCATGGTCAAGGCCGCCTACTCCTCGGGCAAGCCCGCCCTGGGCGTTGGCGCAGGTAACACCCCGGTCATCATCGACGACACCGCCGACGTGCTGCTCGCCGTCAACTCCATCATCCACTCCAAGACCTTCGACAACGGCATGATCTGCGCTTCCGAGCAGTCCGTGACCGTCATCGACAGCATCTACGACCAGGTCAAGGCCGAGTTCCAGAAGCGCGGCTGCTACTTCGTCAAGCAGGGTGCCGAGATGGAGGCCCTGCGTGCCGCTATGTTCAAGAATGGCGCCCTCGATCACCGCATCCCCGGCATGGCTGCCGCCAAGATCGCCGAGCTCGCCGGCATCGAGGTTCCCGCCAAGACCAAGATCCTGATCGCCGAGGTCACCTCCACCGACCCCGCCAAGGAGGAGTTCTCCCACGAGAAGCTCTCCCCGGTCCTGGCCATGTACCACGCCAAGGACTTCCAGGAGGCCGTCGACAAGGCCGAGCACCTGGTGCTCGCCGGTGGCCCGGGCCACACCGCCTCTCTGTACGTGCACCCCGCCCAGGCCGAGAAGATCAGCCTGTTCGAGCACGTCATGAAGGCCTGCCGTATCGTCATCAACACCCCGTCCTCGCACGGCGGCATCGGTGACCTGTACAACTTTGGCATGAAGCCGTCTCTGACCCTGGGCTGCGGCTCCTGGGGCGGCAACTCCGTCTCCGAGAACGTTGGGGTGAAGCACTTGATCAACGTTAAGACTGTGGCCGAGCGCCGTGAGAACATGCTGTGGTTCCGCGCTCCCGAGAAGGTCTACTTCAAGAAGGGTTCCACGCCCGTCGCCCTCGACGAGCTGGGCAACGTCATGGGCAAGAAGCGCGCCTTCATCGTCACCGACCAGTTCCTCTTCAAGAATGGCAACACCCGCGCCATCGAGGCCAAGCTCGACGAGATGGGCATCGCCCACGACTGCTTCTACGACGTCGAGCCCGATCCGTCGCTGCAGTGCGCACGTCGCGGCGCCAAGCAGATGGCTCTCTTTGAGCCGGACGTCATCATCGCCGTCGGCGGTGGCTCCGCTATGGACGCCGGCAAGATCATGTGGATGATGTACGAGCACCCCGAGTGCAAGTTTGAGGACATGGCCATGGACTTCATGGACATCCGCAAGCGTATCTTCACCTTCCCCGAGATGGGCAAGAAGGCCTACTTCGTCGCCGTCCCGACCTCCTCGGGTACCGGCTCCGAGTGCACGCCGTTCGCCATCATCACCGACAAGGAGACCGGCATCAAGTGGCCGCTCGCCGACTACGCGCTGCTCCCCAACATGGCTATCGTCGACGCCGACAACTGCATGACCGCCCCGCGCGGCCTGACCGCTGCCTCCGGCATCGACGTCATGACCCACGCCATCGAGTCCTACGTCTCCATCATGGCTTCCGACTACACCAAGGGCCTCTCCGAGCGTGCTGCCAAGCTCGTCTTTGAGAACCTGCCCTCCAGCTTCACGAACGGTGCCAAGGACCCGCATGCCCGCGAGGAGATGCACAACGCCTCCTGCATGGCCGGTATGGCCTTCGCCAACGCCTTCCTGGGCCTCAACCACTCCATGGCCCACAAGCTCGGCGCCTTCCATCACCTGCCCCACGGCCTCGCCAACGCCGTCATCCTGACCCGCGTCATGCGCTACAACGCCGCCGAGGCTCCCGTCAAGATGGGTACCTTCTCCCAGTATCCTTACCCCAACGCGTTGCACAACTACGCCGAGATGGCCAAGTACTGCGGCATCGAGGGCAAGGACGACAAGGAGGTCTTCGAGAACTTCATCACGAAGCTCGAGGAGCTCAAGGACTTCATCGGTGTCAAGAAGACCATCGCCGACTACGGTGTTGACGAGCAGTACTTCCTCGACACCCTCGACGAGATGACCGAGCAGGCATTCAACGACCAGTGCACCGGCGCTAACCCGCGCTACCCGCTCATGAGCGAGATCAAGGAGCTCTACCTGGACGCCTACTACGGCCGCGAGCCTCAGGATTACGCCCTCTGCTAGTTCTAGCACGGTTTTAACGGCGGGGGTGCACGGGTGTTTCACACACCCCCGCCGTCGCTTCTATCGCATCGTTGAAAGGATGCAACCATGCTGCTACCCGATTCCAAGACCGAGCTCGTCCGTCGCGGCAACAAGGTCGTTTACGACCTGGGCGACAAGATCGTCAAGGTCTTTAACGAGACCAAGCCCGTCTCCGACGTGTTCAACGAGGCTTTGAATCTTGCCCGCATCAATGAGTGCGGCATCCGCAGCCCCAAGGCTCTCGAGGTTTCTCAGCTCGAGAACGCCAACGGCTGGGCACTCGTGACCGAGAAGGTTCCGGGCACCACCCTTGCCGAGAAGATGACTGCCGAGCCCCAGCGCTTTGGTGAGTACCTCGAGATGTTCGTCGACCTCCAGATCGAGATCCACGGCTACACATCCCCGCTGCTCAACCGTCAGCGCGATAAGTTCGCCCGCATGATCGACAGCCTCGATCAGCTCAATGCCACCACGCGCTACAACCTTCAGGAGCGTCTGGACGGCATGACCAAGGAGTTCAAGGTCTGCCACGGCGACTTCAACCCCTCCAACGTCATCGTCGGCGACGACGGCCAGCTGTACGTCTGCGACTGGGCACACGCCACCCAGGGCTCCCCTGCTGCCGACGTTGCCACCACCTACCTGCTCTTTGCCCTCAACAGCAAGGACCAGGCCGAGGCTTATCTGGAGCTCTACTGCGACCGCGCCGACATGCCCATGCAGGTCGTGCGTCAGTGGACGAGCATCGTCGCCGCTTCCGAGCTCGCTCGTAAGCGCAACGTGAACGATGAGTTCCTGAAGAACTGGATCGACGTCGTCGATTATCAGTAATATCTGAGCGATTTATTTCGCATCGGAGGCACAAAGGAAACCCCGCAGCTCGCATGGGCTGTGGGGTTTCCTTTTAGCGATTGAGTACGTTGAGAAGATAAAAGGACGGCCCCGCATCTCCCCTATCTGGAGAAATGCGGGGCCGTCCCGTATATCAAACTACAAGCGAAATCGTAGATTAACGACGGGCCGCCTTCACAAGCTCGGCAACCTTGGTGACAACCTCGTCGATCGCCACGTCCTCACGCTCGCCGGTAGCACGGTCCTTGAGCTCGACGGTGCCATTCCTGAGGCCGCGCTTACCCAGAACGACCTGATACGGGAAGCCCATAAGGTCGTTGTCGGCAAACTTAAAGCCAGGACGCTCGTCACGGTCGTCGACGACGACCTCGATACCCTCGGCGCACAGACCATCAACGATCTGCTCGCAGACGGTAGCGCACTCCTCCTTCTTGGGGTCGAGCGGAATCACCGTGACCTCGTACGGGGCAACGGAGACCGGCCAGACGATGCCGTGCTCGTCGTTGTGCTGCTCCACGACGGCAGCGAGCGAGCGGGACACGCCCACGCCGTAGCAACCCATGATAAGCGGCTTCTCCTTGCCGTCCTCGTCCATAAAGGTGGCACCCATGGCCTCGGAGTACTTGGTGCCCAGCTGGAAGACCTGGGAGACCTCGATACCGCGGGCGGCAGAGAGCGGCTTCCCGCAGTGCGGGCAGGGATCGCCGGCGACGACGGTAACCAGGTCGGCCCACTCGTCGACGGTAAAGTCGCGCTCGGGGCAGGCACCGGTAAAGTGATAATCGACCTCGTTGGCACCGCAGGCCCACTGCTTGGACTCGCGCAGGCTCTCGTCGCACACCAGACGGATGCCCTCGGGCAGGTTAACCGGTCCGATAAAGCCCTTATGCAGACCGTTCGCCTGAAGCTCCTCGTCGGTCATCATGCGATAGCCCTTGCCAAAAACATGCTCGGCCTTGCAGTCATTGAGCTCGTGGTCGCCCGGGACAATGGCCACGACCGGCTTGCCCTCGGAGTCGATCAACGCCAGCGACTTGCGCGTACCGTTCTCGGGGAAGCCGAAGAACTTGGCGACGGCCTCGATGGTGCCCATACCCGGAGTCTCGACCTTGATGAGCGTACCGTCGCCGGGACCCTCGGTCACAACGACCTTGGTGCTGGCAGCCTCGTCATCGGCAGCAAAGCCGCAATCGTCGCAGTAGACGAGCGAAGCCTCGCCGGCGTCGGCCAGCGCCATGTACTCGACGGAGGTGTCACCGCCGATCTCGCCGGAGTCGGCGACAACGGGCAGAGCCTTGATGTAGCAGCGCTCGCAGATGTTGGCGTAGGCCTGCTTCATCTTGTCGTACTCCTCCTGCAGGCTCTCCTGCGTGGCAGAGAAGCTATAGGCGTCCTTCATGATGAACTCACGGCCGCGCATCAGGCCAAAGCGGGGACGGAACTCATCGCGGAACTTGTCCTGAATGTGGTACAGGTTGACGGGCAGCTGCTTATAGGAGCGCAGCTCGTTGCGCACCAGGGCCGTGACGGTCTCCTCGTGCGTGGGGCCCAGCACAAACTCGCGACCATGACGGTCGTCAAAGCGCACGAGCTCCTTGCCATAGGCATCGATACGGCCGGACTCACGCCACAGCTCAGCATCGACCATAATGGGCATCATAAGCTCCTGGGCGCCGGCGGCGTCCATCTCGTCGCGCACGATGTTCTCGATCTTGCGAATCGAGCGCCACGCGAGCGGCAGATAGGAATACAGGCCGGCGGCCTCCTTGCGGATCATACCGGCACGAAGCAGCAGACGATGGCTTGCAAGCTCGGCGTCGGCCGGATCCTCTTTGAGCGTAGGCGCATAGAGCTTAGACATATACATTGCTCGGGTCATTTATTTCTCCTCAATAAGCTTGTCGACCTCGGCCATAAGCGCGTCGACAATTTGATCCTCAGCTACTTTACCAATGATCTGGCCATGCGAAAAGAGCAGGGCCTGACCTCGTCCGCAGGCAACGCCCAGGTCGGCATCAGAAGCCTCGCCAGGGCCATTAACGGCACATCCCATGACGGCAATCGAAAGCGGCGCGGCATAGTTCTTAAGCCGCTCGGTTACTTCCTCAGCGATAGGAATCAGGTTAACCTGGCAGCGGGCGCACGTGGGGCACGAGACAATCTCGGGACCACGGCGACGCAGGCCCAGCGACTGCAAAATTCCCCAGGCAACCGGCGGCTCCTCGACCGGATCGGCCGTGAGCGAGACGCGCATGGTGTCACCGATACCCTCAGACAGCAGGATACCAAGGCCCACCGAGCTCTTGATAGTGCCCTGCAGCTTGGTACCCGCCTCGGTTACGCCCAGGTGAAGCGGAACGTGGGGAATCTCACGCGACAGGGCTCGATAGGTATCGAGCGTCGTTTGCACGCTATGGGCCTTGGCCGAAAGCACAATGTTCGTAAAGCCGCGGTCCTCAAAATGCTTGACGAAACGCTCGCTCGACATCACGAGCTTTTCGGGCTGCGTAAGGTCGTCGCGCTCGGCGATATCCTGCTCAAGCGAACCGGCATTGACGCCGATACGAATCGCACAGCCCGCGGCACCCGCAGCATCGATCACCGCGTCAACCTTGGCCCAATCGCCGATATTGCCGGGATTGATGCGCAGCTTGGCGGCACCAGCCTCAACGGCACCAATGGCGAGCTTATGGTTAAAGTGGATATCGGCGACAATCGGCACCGGAGACTCGGCGCAGATAGTGCGGAAACCCTCAAGCGCGGCCTCGGTGGGCACGCTCACGCGCACGATATCGCAGCCAGCCTGCGCCAAAGCACGCACTTGCGCAAGCGTTGCCTGGGCATCAGCGGTATCGGTGCAGGTCATGGATTGGACCACCACCGGCGCGCCGCCACCGATCTGCACGCCGCCCACATGCACGGGACGCGTTAGCTCGCGAGGCAAAGGATGGGATAAAGACAATCCAACCACTCCCCTACAGAATAAATCGAAGGATGTCGGAACGAAGCATGTAGACAAACAGCAGCGCAAAGAGCGCGATGCCCACATAGCTCACAATCGTCTGGACCTTGAGCGGAAGCTCGCGGCCCGC
>USFU01000016.1 GCA_900554135.1 uncultured Collinsella sp.
CGAGAAAAGCTTAGCGAAAAGACGCAGAACAAAATCGCGCGCGTCATTAAGGAACTCGGATACGTTCCCAACGCCCAAGCGCAGACGCTCACCGGCAAGCAAACCCACGTCATTGCCATTATCATTTTGGATAACACCAACAAGTGGGCGGGCCTCGTCCTCAACGGCATGGAGCAGGTCATGCTCCCTGCGGGTTATCAGACGGTTGTTTGCACGAGCAACTTCGACCCCGACACCGAGCTCATGTACGTCGACAAGATGCTCTCGCTGGGCGTCGATGGCTTTATCATCCAACCCACGGCAAATTTCAAAGCCGTCCACGACCGTATTAGGCGCGCCGGCAAGCCGGTCGTCTTCTTCGACGCTGCCATCTATAGCCCGGGCACCAGCTGGATCAAAACCAACCTCTACGACGGCGTGTACAACGCCACACAGGCGCTTCTCGATGCCGGCTACGAAGATTTCTTTTCCATCGCCGCCAACATGACCGAAATGCGCACCCGCATGGAGCGTTTCCAGGGATATGCCGAGGCGCTGGCCGCAAATGGACAGCTCTACAAAGCCATCCCCATCGACCACAACAAGCCGTCAATCAACGAGCTCACCGAATACTTTAAATACAAGTTCAACCCCGCCAAGCGCACGCTCATCTTCGTGCAAAACCAATGGGCGCTTCCGCGCGTCTATAAGGCGCTTCAGCCCATGGCCCATCTGCTTCCGCAGCAGATCGGCCTTTTGGGACTCAACTGCGAAGACTGGACCAACCTCACCACACCAACCGTCTCCACCATCATCGAGCCCGTCGACCAGGAAGGTCGCGAAGCAGCCGAAATGCTGCTCGCCCTACTTGACGGTAGCAGCGAACCCGGCGAGCAGCGCATTCTCGAGTGCAAGCTCAACTGGCTCGACTCCACCTCGATCTAGACCGCGGGATAAATTAATCAGCAGCGTCTATCCCAAATCTTGAGTATTTGTTCGGCGGAACGGCCCCTGCTAGCTCCTGCTAGACTGGTAGATTCCCAACCATCTAGCCAGGAGCCGCAATGTCTCGCAAGTCCGCCTACAAGCAAGCACTTTCCATCGGCACCGCCGTGGTGCTGGGGTTTGCGCTGTTCACAGGATCGCTCGACGGAGCGCCCAGGCTGTTGTCGCCGCAAAGCGATGAGCAGGCGACGGCTCTGGCCGAAAAACAAAACGAGAGTCCCAGCCGCACCGACGACGAGGCAGACCTGGTTGCCCGGCTCGAATCGGGAACAGCGAGCTCCTCGGACTCTCAAAATAGCCAAGACTCTGGCGATGGCTCCGAATCCACCGCGGCCAACACCGACGACGCCTCCGCGGACAGTGCCGCCACCCCCATCGACGAGGTGGAAAACCCCGACCTCAACCGCGCCCGCGGTGTTTATCTCAGCAGCATTCCCGACTACGCCGGCAACCCCTACGTCGCCCTTCGCGCCGACAGCACGCACCCGCTCGGCACACCGTCATTCACGCTCGACGAGTATGAGCGTGCCACCGAAGAGGGCTGCTTTAAGAAATTCTCCAAGCTCGACAGCCTGGGCCGCACTCGCAAGGCGCTCGCCTGCGTAGGCCCCGAGTCGCTCGGTCAAGGCAAGCGCGGCGATATCTCGCGTATCCATCCTGCCGGTTGGCACCAGCAGCGCTACGACTTTATTCCAGGCCAGAGCCTCTACAACCGCTGCCACCTCATCGCCTGGTCGCTCTGCGGCGAAAACGCCAACCGCAAAAATCTCCTCACCGGCACGCGCTATCTCAACGAGACGGGCATGCTACCGTTTGAAGAGCAGATTCTCAACTATATTCGCGATACGGGCAACCATGTGCTCTACCGCGTCACGCCCATGTACAACGAAGAGGAACTCGTCTGTCGCGGCGTTCGCCTGGAGGCACAATCGATCGAGGACCACGGCAAGACCCTGTGCTTCCACGTGTACTGCTACAACCTGCAGCCGCACGTGCAGATCGACTACGCCACCGGCCGCAACCAGGCATCCGGAGACTAGTGCCGACCGCGCCGCCCGTAACCCAAAAACATGATCCGTTTTCCTCCGTCCCCAGGGGATCAAATTAGGCCGCCCCGGTTACCCAGGACGGCCTTTTCGTCAGCACCTACATTGCAGGCAACGCCATACGCTACTTAGCGCGGCCTTCCTCATAGCGCTCGACCAACTTGGCCTGAACGTCATAAGGCACCTGCTCATAGCCTGCGGGCTTCATGGTAAAGTCACCCGTACCGCGCGTGATAGAGCGCAGGCGCGTCGAATAATCCGTCAGCTCTGCCAGCGGCGCCTGGGCAATGACCACGGTGTCTCCGCGCTCATCGGTCTCCATGCCCGTCACGCGACCGCGCGAGGCCGAGATGTCGCCCATCACGGCGCCGGCGTAGCTCTCGGGGATAGTCACCGTAATTTCCTCGATGGGCTCCAGCACCACCGGGTCGGCATCGGCGCATGCCTTGCGCAGGCCGATGCGGGCCGCCGCGCGGAACGCCATCTCGTTGGAGTCGACACTGTGATACGAACCGTCGTACACAGCCACGCGAATACCCGTAAGCGGGTAGCCGGCAATGATGCCGTCCTTCATGGTCTCTTGAACGCCCTTGTCCACGGCGGGGATCAGCGAGCGCGGAATACGGCCGCCCACGACCTCGTCCACAAACTCATAGCCGTCGCTCGTGCCGTCGGGCCCAATGAGCGGCTCCACGCGCAGCCAGCAGTCGCCGTACTGACCGGCGCCGCCGGTCTGCTTCTTGTGGCGACCCTGGGCGCTTGCCGTGCGGCGGATGGTTTCGCGATACGGAATGCGGATCGGCACGCTTTTGGCCACGACCTTGGTGCGATCCTCCAAACGGTTGAGCAGCACCGAAACCTGCGCCTCACCCACGGCGGAGATGATAGTCTGGCCCGTCTCCTCGTCGCGGTCGATGCTCATGGTCGGATCGGCCTTGCAGGCTTTCTCGATAAACGTATAGAGCTTCTCCTCGTCGCCGCGGTTCTCGGCCTCGATGGCAATGCGGTACTGCGAGTTGGGGAACTTGAACGCCGCCGCCTCGACCTTGCCGGTAATCGAGAGCGTATCGCCCGTCTCGGCCGCCAGCTTGGGCGCCACGATGATGTCGCCGGCATAGGCGTGGCCGACCTCGGTCATGTCGCGGCCGCACATCACATACAGGTGAGCCAGACGGTCGCTCTTGCGCGTGCGCGCATTGATCAGCTCAAGGCCCGGCTCAAGCGTACCCGTCAGCACCTTGATAAAGCTGATGCGACCCTGCTGTGGATCGGCCAGGGTCTTAAACACAAAGGCCACCGGGCGGTCATCGTCACTCGAGATCTTGAGCGAGTCGCCGTCGATGAGCGGCATCTCGCCGTAGTCAGTCGGCGCCGGGAAGTACGTGGCGATGTCGTCCATCAGCGAGTTGACGCCCTGCTCCTTAATGCAATCGCCCGCAAAGACCGGCACAAAGATGCGCTCGGCGATCGCTTTCGACAGCAGGCCCTCGAGCTCCTCCTGCGTCAGCGTCTCCTCGCCTTCCAAGTACTTCATCATCAGTTCGTCGTCAGCCTCGGCCACCAGCTCGCACAGATGGTCATGGGCTTCCTCGGCCTGGGCACGATACTCCTCGGGAATCTCCGACTCAACGGCTTCGGTGCCGTTGCAATGGCGCGCCTTCATGCGCACCAGGTCGATGATGCCGTTAAAGTCCTCGCCCTCGCCCCAGGGGAGGGTCACGGCGCCCAGACGCGTGCCAAAGCGCTCCTGCAGCAGGTCCATCGTGGTCGCAAAGCTGGCCTCGGAGCGCGACAAGCGGTTTACGAACACCGCACGCGCCAGGCGCAGGTCCTCGGCGGCGTACCAAAGCTTAACCGTCGTCGGCTGCGGGCCGGCCTCGGCGTCGACCACGAACAGCGCCGTCTCGCAGACGCTCATCGCGGCAAAGGCGTCGCCGATAAAATCGGGGTAGCACGGGGCATCAAGCACGTTGATGCGGGCGCCCTTCCAATCGATCGGCGCGATGGTCGTCGAGATAGAAAATGAACGCTTGACCTCTTCGGGGTCATAGTCGAGCGTGGGCTTGGTGCCGTCGTGGCCGCCCAGGCGGGCGGTCTTACCAGAAAGGTGGAGCATGGCCTCGGCGAGTGAAGTCTTGCCCACCCCGCCTTGGCCTACGAGCACCACGTTCCTTACGTTGCCGGTCTTGGGAGCACCCATGATGACCTCCTTGCAGGGTCGCGCGCGATGCGCGACGCCAACGGGGAGAGTTCGCGGTCGATACCGTCCCGGGAGCAGCACGGTCGGCAGCCGAGCCGACTCACCCTCCAAATGTCCTATGCCACCACCCTACCCTTGCAGTCGCCTGTCCATGCAGACCTTTCGGCACGCGTATGAATACGGGCGGCGAGAGGAGGAGGCGAGTATGCGAGGCGATTATTGAACCCCGCCGATGCAAATAAAATGCCGCCGCAGACCGTAAGACCTGCGGCGGCATCACCTCAATAAATAGTTGAGTAAATTGCTGAGCCTATCCCTCGATACGGCTCAAGAACTCGCGTGTACGCTGCTCGCGCGGATGATCGATAACCTGCTCGGCCGGACCCTCCTCGACAATGCGCCCGCCATCCATAAAGACCACGCGGTCGGCAACATCGCGCGCAAACTGCATCGCGTGCGTCACGATCACCATCGTCATATTCTGCGCGGCCAGATCCTTGATGACGCGCAGAACCTCGGCCGTCAGCTCTGGATCGAGCGCCGAGGTCGGCTCATCAAAGAACAAGATTTCCGGGTCGAGCGCCAGGGCGCGGGCAATACTCACGCGCTGCTGCTGACCGCCCGAAAGCTCGCAGGGCACCTTGTTCTCGTTACCCGTAAGCCCCATCTGTGCAATAAGCTCGTGTGCGCGGGCCTCCGCCTGCTCGCGCGGGCGCTTGAGCACGCGGATCGGCGCATCGGTGATGTTTTTCATCACGGTATAGTGCGGGAACAGATTGTAGTTCTGAAACACCAGACCAAACCGCGAGCGCGCCTGTTTAGGAACATCACCCTTTGCGTACACCGCGCCCAAACCCGCATCCGTCGCGACGGCAAGGTCACCAAACGAGAGCGAGCCACCGTCGAGCGTCTCGAGCAGCGTGGCACAGCGCAGCAGCGTGGACTTACCGCCGCCCGAAGGCCCGATAATCGCCACAACCTCGCCACGCTTTACCTCGAGCGAGATATCCTTGAGCACCTCATTGCCGCCAAACGCCTTTCGGGCGTTCGTTATATTCATTACCGAACTAGTCATGGTAGTAATCCAATTTTTTCTCGGCAGCGCCCAGCAGCATCTCGACCACGAAGTTAAAGACCCAGTAGATCAGCGCCGCGATTGCAAACGGCACCATGCTCACCTGCGAGGCGACAAGCGCCTTGGCGGTCGAGAACATCTCACCCACGCCGATGGCAAACGCCAACGACGTGTCCTTGACCAGCGTGATGATCTCGTTGCCCATCGCCGGCAAAATGCGCTTGGCGACCTGCGGCATCACGATATACAGAAACGTCTGCATGCGCGAGTAGCCCAGCACCTCGGCAGCCTCGTATTGACCGCGCGGAATGGACTGCAGGCCCGAGCGGTAGATCTCGGCAAAGTAACCGGCGTAGTTGATGATGAACGCCACGACGCACGCCGTCCACTTGGAATCGGGCGTGAGCGAAATGCCAAACACGTAGTACGGGGCAAAGTAGATGGCAAACATCTGCAGCATGAGCGGTGTACCGCGCATGACCGAAATGTAGATGCGCGCAATCCAGCGGAGCGGCGCAATTTTGCTCATGCGCATAAACGCCACGGGGATTCCCAGCGGAATCGACCCCAGCAGTGTCAGCACAAACAACTGCAAACTGACCAAGAATCCCTGGCCAAGCATCTGCATCATGACCTGAATAGACATTACTTGAGCACCCAATTATCGAAAGATAGACCATAGCTTGAATACTTATCGCACAGGTCCTTGACCGTGCCGTCCTCATAGAGTGCCTTGAGCGACTCGGTCACGGCGTCGGCCGACTTGGTGTCGCCCTTCTTAAAGCCGACGGCGTAGTGCTCGCTGGACAGCGGCTTGTCGAGCTGCGTATAGGCATCGGGCTTAGCGGCAAGCTGATACTGGGCGATCGAGAGGTCACAGGCAACGGCATCGACTGCACCACTCTCGAGCTGCATAAACGCCGTGTTGTACTCACCGATGGTATCGAGCGTGGCAAACGTCGCGGCCAGATCCTTCTGGTCGCCCTCGAGCACATCCTGTGCGGCGGAATCAGTCTGGGTAATCACGGTCTTGCCGGCAAGATCGTCCCAGCTCTTGATACCCGCGTCCTTCTTGACCACGAGCACCTGCTCGTTAAGCATGTAAGGCTCGGAGAACGTGTAGTCGTCCTCGCGGCCCTCCATGGTAAAGCCGTTCCAGATGCAGTTGATGGCACCCGAGTTGAGCAGCGTGTCCTTGGCATCCCAGTCGATAGCCTCATACTCAACGTCCCAGCCCTGCTTGTCGGCAACGGCCTTGGCAAGGTCGAGGTCAAAGCCGGTGTACTCGCCATCGTCGCCCACAAAGCCATACGGAGGATAGGACTTGTCAAAGCCCACGACGAGCTTCTTGGACTCCGCCGCGCCCTTCACGTCCTTGGCTGCGGCAGAACCTGCTGCGGAGCCCTTGTCGGCGCCGCCGCCACAGCCAACCAGGCCAAGGCCGAGCACCGTGGCAAGCGAGCCGGCTAGACTAACAAACTGGCGACGAGACATATCGATATTCATGGTATCCCCCTTGGTGGCACTTTAGTTAGGTAAAGTGAGTCATGTAACGTTCAGAATCATACACTTTAGTGAGATGGAGTACAAGGGAGAGCTTGCCCGGCGTGGGCGGGGAGCGGCGCGTAATTAAGTTTCCTGCTCTACAGTCCTGCGCAAGACGGAAAGCACATTAAGTGCTTTCCTTTGCGTGCGGAACTCGCAATAAACTTAATTACGCGCCGCTCCCCGCCCACGCCGGGCAAACGTCGTTGGACTTATCACTGACGTGAAGTGGACGCTTGTATATCGTCTGCTAGCTTGGCACGGTACAATACTTGCAACTTTAATTCATGAATTAGTGGAGTTATTGATGGCAGAATCTCGTGCGGAGCGTAGGGCTCGTCGTGCTTTGGTGGAGGCGGCTGAGGGGTCGAAGGAGGAGAAATCTTCTACGAAATCCAAGTCTTCTAAAGCTGCAAAAAGCAAATCGACCAAGAGCAGGGCTAAGACCAAGCGTTCTGACTCTCGTCGAGGCGTGGATAAAGCGCCTCGGGCTCGCACCAATTGCCCGCATAAAGATCCGGTTTTGTCTGCACGTAAGGCCGTGGACCCCAAGTCTCCCTGTTCGATCATGAAATCTTGCGGTGGGTGCACGGCGCTCAATCGTCCTTATAAGAAGCAGCTCGCCGCCAAGCAAGCTGCTATGGAGGAGCTTTTTGCTTCGCTTTGTGAGCGTGAGGGTATCGCCGTTGACCCTATTCGCGGTATGGGTGTCACCCTGGGCGACCCGGGCAAATATCCTGCGCCACGTGGCTTTCGTCATAAGGCTGCCACTCCCTTTGCTCCCGGTAGGGAGGGCACTGTCCGTTGCGGTTTCTTTGAGCGCGGCACGCACAGGATCGTTGCCGTACCCGAGTGTCCTGTCGAGGCGCCGGGTGCCCGTCAGATTCTCAACGGCATCGCACGCGAAGCTGAGCGGCTGCATATTCCCGCCTTTAATGAGGACAAGCATCTTGGTTTGCTTCGCTATGCCATCGTCCGCTGCGGTTGGCGTACCGACCAGGTTATGGTTACGCTCGTGACTGCCCAACGTGACTTACCGCATGCACGGGAGTTCTTTGAAGCCGTCGCGGCGCTCGATCCGCATATCGTCACCGTTGCCCAAAATATCAACGGCCGTCCCGGTAACGCCATCTTGGGTGAGGAGACTCGTATCGTCTGTGGCGCCGAGTGTATGCGCGACCAACTGCTCGGTTGCGAATTCGATATCTCCCCTACCGCGTTCTATCAGACCAATCCGCAGCAGACCGAGCTGCTCTATCAGCTCGCGATTGACGGCATGGACCTGCAGCAGGGTGACATTCTTATGGACGCTTACTGCGGCAGCGGCACCATCGGTCTATGCGCCGCGAAGGATGCCCAGGACAGAGGCGTCGGCATTATGCTGCTCGGCGTGGAGCGCAACCCAGCGGGCATTGCCGACGCACGTCGCAATGCCGAGCTCAACGGCCTCACCCGCAGCGCTTGGTTTATGGCCGACGACGCCACCGACTACATCCTAGATGCCGTCGATAACAACGAGCGCATCGATGTCCTTTCCATCGACCCGCCGCGCGCCGGCTCCACCCCCGAGTTCCTCGAAGCTGCCTGTGCACTTAAGCCGCGCCGTATCACCTATATCAGCTGCAACCCCGTGACCCAAGAGCGCGACCTGCACCAGCTCCTCGACGGAGGCTATCGTCTGCTCAAGATCACGCCCGTCGACATGTTCCCTCATACCGACCACACCGAGACCGTCGCGGTCCTCGAGCGCCGCTAATTCTCCGGCACGGGAAAGGGGGCGGCCCGTCTGGACCGCCCCCCTTCGTTGGGCATATGAGCCTCGTTACATCCCCTTGCGCAAATCGCACACGCCGGCTGCCGCCATCTCGCGCAGCAGCGTCTCGCGGTCGCGCGTCACGATCAGGTCCAGCGGGAAGTGAATCTCGTCGAGCAACTTGCGGGCGTGCTCGAGCTTGCCAATGGCCATACCAATGTGGGCATCGGTCGACACACCAATACCCACGCCCAGCTCGGCGCAGCGCTCGGCAATCTTGCGGCATACGGCCCAATGCTCAGTGTCGGCACCGTGCTCAAGACTATGGTTATTAATCTCAATGATCTTGTGCTTGGCCTTGGCCGCCAGCAGCACCTCATCGATATCGAACGGCACGCCCGAACGACCCGTATGCCCAAGCATGAACACCTTGGGGTGCTCCAGGGCATTGATGTACATCTGGGTCGTTTGGGTGAGCGTCGCGCCTTCGGCAAACTGCGGGTTATGCACGCTTGCCACCAAATAATCCAAATTACGCGTCACCAAATCGAACAGCGAATGCTGGTGACTGTACGAATCGCCGGCAATATCGAGCGACACGGGAATGTCCTCGCCAAACAAGCTTCCGTCCAGCGAAACGATATCGGCCTCGGCGCCGCGAAGCACCAGCACGCCGCTCCAAATGCGCGGCCAGATATCCTGGTTAATAAAGAACTGGAAACTGCGCAGGTCGTTGGGGCAAGCCGTAACCATAGAGCTCAGATGGTCGGCAGATCCGAGCACCTGCAGGCCACGTTCCGCCGCCCAGTACACATTCTCCTCAATGGTTGAGTACGCATGCGCGGAGAACAGCGTATGAGTATGAATATCACAAGAAAGAAGGTAGGGCATCGGGTCTCCTTATCCGGTATGGCCGTCGCGTATATTCATTGTACGCATAGCTTTCGGCAGTCGTAAAACTGCTTCATCCCAATCACACAACGGCATAGACAACGGGGTCTGGCTTAAAACCAAACCCCGTTTCACGTAAAACATTGTAAGCAGAGCGCTTTACTTTTGACGATACTCGTCGGCCAGCTGCTTCCAGGCGGGCAGTGAGTTAACGATAGTCTCGTAGCTCACACAGTAGCCCAAGCGGAACCAGCCCGGCATGCCAAAACTGTCCGAGGGCACCGCGAGCAGCTCATACTTCTTCGCGCGCTCGCAGAAAGCGTTCGCATCGGGCTCCAGCGCCTTCACCCACAGGTAGAATGCACCATCCGGCTCAACATACGTGTAGCCGTACTCCGCTAGTGCATCGGTAAGCGCGGTGCGGTTGCGCGCATAGGCCTCAACGTCACTCGGCTCATCGATGCAGTCGATAATTACGCGCTGGAAGAGCGCCGGCGCGCACACGAAGCCCAGCGTACGGGCGGCACCCGCAACAGCCGGCATCAGACGCGCAGCCTGCGGATTGGTGTTGGGAACCAAAATCCAACCCACGCGCTCGCCCGGTAGCGACAGCGACTTGGAATACGAGTAGCACACGATGGTGTGCTCGTAGATCGAAGGCACCCAAGGCACCTCGGCGCCATAGACAATCTCGCGATACGGCTCATCCGAGATAAGCGCGATCGGGTTCTCGGGATCGCGCTTGGCGTTGACCTCGCGTAAAACATTGGCCAGTCGCGTCAGGGTATCGCACGTATACACGGCGCCGGTCGGGTTGTTGGGTGAGTCGATAATGACGGCAGCCGTCTTATCGGTAATCGCCTTGAGCACGTTATCCACGCTCAGCTGGAACGTATCTTCATCGGCGAGCGCCTCGACACACGTACAGCCGGCCTTCTCAATCCACACGCGATACTCCGGAAAATACGGCGCAATGACGATAACCTCATCGCCCGGGTTCGTAACGGCGTTGAGCGTGCAGGTGAGCGAAGCCGCGGCGCCCACGGTCATAAAGACATCCTTGCCCTCATAACTCGTACCAAAGCGGCGGTTGAGCGACTCGGCGACGGCCGCTCGGCATTGCGGCAGGCCCGGAGCAGGCGTATAACCGTGCAGCTGGTCACTCGGCAGCTCCAAGGCCTTCTTAATGGACTCCGCAACGGCAGCGGGCGCCGGAACGCTCGGGTTGCCCAGCGAGAAATCGAATACGTTTTCCGCACCAATCTGCGCCTTGCGCTCAAGGCCATAGCTAAAAATCTCGCGGATGATGGAGCTTTCCGCACCGCGAGCATACATAGTTTCGTTGATCATCTGTTCCCCTTTCGCATAGGCGGTATTGTACGCTTTAGTTGAGCAAAGTACGGTAGCAATGTTGATTGGGGACAGACTTAAATGCGTGAAAACACTCATTTAAGTCTGTCCCCAATCAACAGATGGCCCCATATCGCTCAAAAGAAAAAGCCTCCGCAGGTTTCCCCGCGGAGGATTTCACCACAAAGACTATTTGTCGGCGTCGGTGTCGGCACCGGCATCATCGGCAGTCTCGGATGCGGCTTCTGCATCCTCCCGCATGGCCGCCTGCGCAAAGGCTGCGGCATCAGCCGCCAGCTCCTCCTCGCTCATACGAGGCGCACGCTTCTTGGTCGGCATACCGGCCGCCTTGGCATTGCGCTCCTCCTTGGCCGCCAGGATATCGCCCTCGCGCTCAAGGTAGGCATCCCACTCATTGTCGAGCAGGGCGTTCACGGCGTCGCCTTCGACGGTCTCACGCTCAAGCAGCACCTTCGCCATCAGGTCGAGCTGATCGCGACGGGCATCCAAAATCTCGACCGCACGGCGATGGGCCTCGCGCATGATGCGCTGAACCTCGATGTCGATGCGACGCGCCGTCTCCTCGGAGTAATCCTGGTGATCGGCGTAATCGCGACCAAGGAACACCTGATGCTGCGCCTCGCCAAACACTTGCGTGCCGAGTTCCTCGCTCATGCCCAGGCGCGTGACCATCTCGCGCGCCATCTTGGTCGCGCGCTCTAGGTCGTTGCTCGCGCCCGACGTGATGTCGTCGCACATGAGCTCCTCGGCAACGCGACCGCCCAAGAACACGGCAAGCTCGTCGAGCATCTCGTTCTTGGTCTTGAGGAAGTGGTCCTCCTGCGGAAGCTGCAGCGTATAGCCCAGCGCCTGGCCGCGGCTGACGATCGAGATCTTGTGGACCGGATCGGAATGCTCCAAGATGTGACCCACCAGGGCATGGCCGCTCTCATGGTAGGCAATCGTGGTGCGCTCGGCTTCGGTCATCACACGACCCTTGCGTTGCGGTCCGGCAATCACGCACTCCATCGATTCCTCGACCTCGTCCATCGAGATCACGGAACGATGGCGGCGGGCAGCCAGCAGCGCAGACTCGTTGAGCAGATTTGCCAAATCGGCACCGGTGAAGCCAACGGTCATCTGGGCGAGCTTCTCAAACTTCACGTCCTCGTCCATCGGCTTGTTCTCGGCATGCACGCGCAAGATCTGCTCGCGGCCCTTCACGTCCGGACGGTCGACCGTGACCTGACGGTCAAAACGACCGGGACGCAGTAATGCCGGATCCAAGATGTCAGGACGGTTGGTCGCAGCGATCAGGATGACCGACTCGCTCTCCTCAAAACCGTCCATCTCGACCAGCAGCTGGTTGAGCGTCTGCTCGCGCTCGTCGTGGCCGCCGCCCAGGCCGGCTCCGCGCTGACGTCCCACGGCATCGATCTCATCGATGAAGATGATCGACGGGGCCTGGGACTTGGCCTCCTTAAAGAGGTCGCGCACACGGCTGGCGCCGACACCCACGAACATCTCGACAAAGTCGGAACCCGAGATGCTAAAGAACGGCACGCCCGCCTCGCCGGCAACGGCCTTGGCCAGCAGCGTTTTACCGGTGCCCGGAGGGCCCACCAGTAACACGCCACGCGGGATCTTGGCACCCAGCTTGCGATAGCGATCCGGATCGCTCAAAAAGTCGCGAATCTCCTCGAGCTCCTCGACCGCCTCGTCCACGCCGGCAACGTCTTCAAACTTGACCTTGGGGCGCGTGGCCTCGTTGGTCTTGGCGTTGGTCTTGCCAAACTGCATGTTCCTGTTGTTGGCGCCCATCATCTGGCGCATAAAGTAGAACATGATAGCGATCAGGGCGATTGTCGGAAGCACGCTCATCGCCAGGTCGCCCCAAAAATCGGGATCGTTGGTGTTGACGATGTACTTGGTATCGGGGTGCTCCGCCATAAGCTCGGCAAGCGAATCGGAGCCGACATAGGTCGAGGAAAAGCTCTTGAGCTCGCTCGTATCGCCCTTGTCCTTCTTCGTCTTCCAGTAATGACCCGTCACGCTTCCGTCTTGAACCGTATAGGTCAGATCTTCGACGCGATCCTGCTTGATGGCACTCACCATCTCGCTCGTCGCGAGCTTAACGGTATTGCTGGAATTGGCAAAGCCGGAGCCCATGTTAAAGAAGGCGTAGCCCAGGAGCGCGCAAGCCAAAATAAAATACAGCCAGCCCGTACGCGTGGGCTTCTTGCCTCCGGGCATCCCCGGGATCTTAGGCTCCCGGGAAGTCTGGGAATTGTTATCGTTACGGTCGTCGGGCATCTTACGAATAAACCTCCGGTTTCAAAATGCCCAGATACGGAAGGTTACGATAGCGCTCGGCATAGTCGAGGCCGTAGCCCACCACAAAGGCATCGGGGCAATGGGTTCCAACATACTTGGGCGTGATGGCCGAGGTACGGTCCTCAACGTCCTTCCACAGGAAGGCGGCGACCTCCAGAGAAGCGGGCTTGCGGCTCTCGAGGTTCTTCATCAGATACTTGAGCGTCAGGCCCGAGTCCAGAATGTCCTCGACGATCAGCACGTCGCGACCGCGGATGTCGATATCCAGGTCCTTAATGATACGCACGATACCCGAGGACTTCACGCCGTCGCCATAGCTCGAAACAGCCATGAAATCGATGTTGGTCGGCAGCTCGATCTTGCGCATCAGGTCGCCCATAAAGACCACGGCGCCGCGCAGGACCGCAATCAGCACCAGATCCTTACCCGCGTAGTCGCGAGTAATCTGCTCGCCTAGGCGAGAGACGATACCGTCGATATCCTCCTGCGTAAACAGAACCTTCTCGATATCCGGATGTTGAGAAGCCATGACAACCCTTTCTTGTGCTTATCGCCCACACACCGCCGTATGGACGCGAACTTCACATTCTAGCAGCGCACGGGGTATATTTTCCAGCCCGTACGCCATCAGCGCGGGAATACCGTCAACGTCGCACAGAATAGCTGGCGTGGGACGCTATTCCGCATCGACCACACGAAGCAGATACGCCACGCGCGTTGCGGCCGTGCATTTAAAACGCTCGTCCGTGCGAACGCCTGCGACCCATACCACGGCACCTCCCGGAGCCGTTCTCACCACAGGAACGCCTGCGCGCTCAGAAACGGGAATACGGGCCTCATTGAGCAGGTCGGATACCTTCTTGCTTCGCCCACTCATGCCCAACGGACACATCACATCCCCCGGCACGGGACCGTCTACCCACAGACGCGCCAAACGCGCCTCGGCGGGAATCTCCCCGCGCGAGCCGGCGAGCATCCGTTCGCTATCGCGATCGGCAAAGCCCAGCGTCGCGGCATCCACCATAGCGGCCACCCCTCCGGCACCCGCGAGTTCACGGGCACGGCGCACAATATCGCACCCCGGCTCGACGGCCATCGTCTCTGCCACCAGGATGCGGCCCGCCCCCAGCGGCAATCGACCGGGAATGGTGACCCAATCGGCAACTAACCCCTCGCGCGCCGCCGGGGCCTTGAATGACAGCATGCCAAACTCCACGCGCGCATCGATTCCCGACGGCAGCGTGACCGAACCCGAGCCTTCGGCGATACAGGCAAGCACGCGCTCCACATGCCGCATCTCCGGGCGAGCGTCGGGGTCGATACGCTTAATTGCCAGTCGCACCATACGCCGAGCAATCACCACCTCGGCCGCGGCTAGTCGGCGAGCGTCAAGGACCAGTGCACCCGCCGCCTCCTTGCGCAGGCAGCTTCGAAACGCCTGCGCGGAAAGCTGGGAAAGAAAGGCGTCCTCATCGCCCAGAATTTCGCAAGCGGCGCCAATCGTCTTACAGACGCTCGCGTTGCGCTGCGCCACCACCGGCATCACCCGATGGCGCACGTAGTTACGCAAGTACGACACGTCCTCGTTGCTCTCGTCCTCTCGCCACGGCTGACCATGCACCTGCAGATAGCCCACGAGCTCATCATGAGTCAGGTCGAGCAAGGGACGCACCACGATATTCCTTCGGCGGGGAATGCTCGATAGACCAGCGGGCCCCGAACCCTTAATCGCGTTCATCAAAAACGTTTCCGCGCGATCCGAAGACGTGTGCGCGGTGCAGATACGAGCCGCCGTTCGCGGCGCCCCCGTCTGGGCGCAGAGCTCGCGAACATACCTCCGCGCCGCGGCATAGCGCACCTCGCGGGCAGCCGCCTCGATATTGCCCGATTCATCATCAAAATAGGCATGCTCAACACACAGCGGCAAGCCATATTGTGCGCATAGGCCGCGCACAAAGGCCTCGTCGCCATCGGATGCCTCGCCGCGCAGATGATGGTTCACATGCAGCACGTGCAGCCGCTCGCGCGCGATGGGGGCTACACCACGCCCATCCAGAATATCCAGCTTTGATGTGCACGCCATAAGGAGCAAAGCCGTCGAGTCCGCACCACCTGATACCATGAGCACCACGGGGGCAGCCGTCTGCCGCGTTGCCAGGGCCTTATCATCGGCCCACAATGCAGCATGGTGTCCATAATGCTGAGATACCGTTGGCATTTGCTTCCTCCTCTATTCGTTCGCACCCATTGTATCCTTTGGAATCTTATGTCTCGTCTGCACCTTCATATCCTTGGCAGCGGCTCAAAAGGCAACTGCGCGCTCATCGAAGGCCCCCGGGGGCTCATCATGATTGACGACGGTCTTTCTCGCCGCGAAACATTAAAGCGCATGGCAGAACTGGGGCTCTCGGCAGACAACGTCTCGGCTCTTCTCATTACGCATGAGCATAGCGATCACATCAAGGGTCTCGATGTCTGGTGCAAGCACTGGCACGGTCCCCTCTTTGCCAGCAGGGGCACACTTTCGAGCAAAGAAAATCTTTCGCATCTGCCTGTCGAGGAATTCGATCCCGGTGACACCCTATCCATTGCCGGCATCCAGGTGCAAACCTACTCAACATCACACGATGTCATAAATCCAGTCGGCTATCGATTCGACGCCCTCGATGATTCCATCGGCTTTGCCACCGACACCGGAGAGCTATCGAGCCAGGCCATGAACACCCTCAAAGATTGTCGAGTCCTCGCGCTCGAAAGCAACCACGATGTGACCATGCTGCGCGAGGGAGAATATCCCCGCTTTCTTCAGGAGCGCATCCTATCTACAAAAGGGCATCTGTCCAACGATCAGGCAGCCAAAGCCGCACGCGAGCTTGTTACCGATCGCACCGAACAGCTCATTGCCATGCATATCAGCCAAGATAACAATCGCCCGAGTCTTACCGTAAAAAGCTATGCCAAAGCTCTAGCCGCAACCCTGGATGACGAGGTCGGCAGCTCCGCCACCCTTCTCCAAGGATCGCGAAATCTCTCGATACGCCCCGCAAGCCAGTATCGGCCAGCAACCATTCAATAGACTGTCCTAGACAGCAAAAGGGGCCGGGAATCGCTTCCCAGCCCCTTTTGTTATCTTTTAATAGCGCAGAACACCAACGAAGTTAGTCGATGGAGATCTTCGTAACGTTCTTCTTCTCGACGATCTTGGGAACCGTAACGGTAAGGATGCCGTCGGCGTACTTAGCCGAGAGACCCTCGCTCGAAGCATCCTTGAGATACACACCACGCGTCGCGCTGTACGAGCTGAACTCCTTTTGCAGGAAGTTCTTGCCCTCGTTCTCCTCGTCTTCCTCGACATTCACGCTAATGGAGAGACGGCCCTCGTTAAGCTCGACATCGATATCGTCCTTGGCGACGCCGGTCAGATAAGCCTTGACCTCATAGCCATCGCCCTTATCCTCAACGTCAACGGGGAACGCCTTAGAGGCAATCGAGCTGTTCGCTAGGTCGCTCATATCATCAAACAGATCGAACAGCGAGCTTGCAGAGGGACGAACGCCAAAAACCGAACGATAAGGAACCATGCTTGCCATGTTTACCACTCCTTTATAGGACTGCCGAGTCATCTTCTAGGTGACTGGGACTTCTTTTGACGCTCTTATATATGCCCACCCGATGCTCATATATACATCGACTATAAAGTTTTTTGAGTCTAGTGCTATAAGCATATCTAAGTGTCTTTGACTCAGGTTTGGAAGGTTAAGGTTCTTTGAACCAGAGCTTAAATAACGAGTATGTCCACAGCTACAAATAACAAGGGGCTTACAATGAGCGCGTACACGTTGTTGGTAACGAGCTAAAGGGCATCATGGACGACCAAAACCAGAACAATATGTTTATGCCGACGCAGGGGGAAGATATTTCCACGCAACCGCCACGGTTCCATCGCCCCCATATCTCGCAAGAGCCCATTAATGATGCAGAGCCCGAATATGTGACGAGAAATCGATATCAAACGCTCGAGGATGCCCAAACGGGACGTAAGCATATGGGCGTCGCATCGGGCGATCCCGTATATCTAAAAGATGCACCGTTATCAAAAAACAGCGCAATAAATGACGACCCGACGAAAACGCCCATAACTCGGCAGCAAAGAGGTCCCCGACCTAAGCAAACCTTAACGCATTCGGCTCGTTATCTCGAAACGCCAAAACAGGGAAAATCAATCTTCGTTTCGTCAAATAAACGACGCAAGCAGCATCGACTGACAATCCTGCTTTTGATCATTGTGGTCATAGCAGTTGCACTTGTGATTCGATTTATTGTCTTTAAATAAAAGCTCATTACCCATAAGCCCAACCGGGTTACAGGTGAAATGCAACGACATTGTGAAGTGTAAACGCAAAAAAGGGGGAGGCCGCGAGGCCTCCCCCTTCTTCAGGTCGATCGACGGCTCGGTGCCGTCCACCGGTCAGCGGCGCCCTGGCCTCCCACGGGCTGGCCCCGCAGTACTCTCGGCGCGATGGGGCTTAGCTTCCGGGTTCGGAACGGGACCGGGCGTGCCCCCCATGCTCTGGCCGCTGACCGGTGGGCGGCGCCCACCGTTACGGTGTCCTGGGTCGTATGGCGTGCCCTGAGGGCCGCATGGCGTATAGGAAAGGTCTGACTCGGGGGCATCCTCGTGCCCGGACCGCGCGTGAGCGCATGTCCCGCGGGCCGCGAGGTGCGGTTCCGGAAGAGCTCGGGCGATTAGTGCGGCTCGGCTGAGGACGTCGCCGCCCTTGCACCTGCCGTCTATCGACCAGGTAGTCTACCTGGGCCCTTACCGGAAGGAGAACTAATCCCTGGAACGGCTT
>USFU01000017.1 GCA_900554135.1 uncultured Collinsella sp.
GGAGCAGCCATGTCCAACGCACCCACGCACTCTGTCCACAGCGCAATCGCAACAGGTCCGCTGCTCCTGCTCCTCTTTTTTCTGATCGGCTGCCTGGCACCAGGGGCCGCACTCGCCGTCGATGGGAGTGACACTCTTAATTTCCGCACCATAAGCGACGGCTGCGGTCCCTTCGGTGTCGGTAAATACGAGGCACAGGACACTTCAATTTCGTACTGCATGAATCAAGACTGCCCCGGCCCCAGCAAGCCGGGAGGGCCATGGCGTACATATAACCAGGGCTGGACATGGCTCGATGACGAATTTGCCGCCATCGTCTGTCACGGATACCCCTCCAATACATCCTTTGGCGGCCACAACCTGTCGCCCGATCTCGCCCGTGCCGCCACCCAGATTGCCGTGTGGATGCTCAAGGGAACCACGCACCCCGACGGCACCTATTCGTATACAAATAGCAAGGGAGTTGCCAGGAGTGGTAGGTTTTACGAAAACGCCGAGGCCGTAGCGGCTGCACGTTGGCTCTACGACAGCGCTAAGTCCGGATCCATTAAGGCAGCCCCACATCGAGCCAGGCGTTATCACGGCCCGGTCTCGGGTGAGGGTCGACACCAGGACATGCTCTATGTTCTGCCCGCCGTCTCCGCATCTTTCCAAAAACAATCATCCCAGGCTGACATCACCGCCGGCAACGACACCTACAGACTCGATGGCGCAACCTTCGATATCTTTGAAAGTGCAGGCGATGCACGTGTCGGCACTATCCAGATGGACGAAAACGGGCGTGCACAAGCAACACTTTTGCCCAATACGGCATATTACCTGGTCGAAACCAAAGCCCCGGCAGGCTATATCCCTCGAAGCGACCGAATAGCCTTCACCACACAAAACAGCGGCGAGCATGTCACTGTCAACGAACAGCCCGGCACCATCACCTTGCGTATTGCAAAAATCGATGCCGCCACGGATGCCGGTGCCCAAGTTGGGGCGTCGCTTGCGGGCGCTGAATTCACCTGCGTCTCGCAATCAACTCCCGGCTGGACTCGCACCCTTACGACCGACGAAAACGGACAGGCGATTCTCGACGACGTTCCTCTGGGCACCTCTACCATCTACGAATCGAAAGCGCCCGAGGGCTACCTGATTTCAAACGACTGTTGGAGCTACACCGTCGGTGCCGAGCAACTCGGAGATACGGGCATCGTTGAGCTCGAAAGCCGTATTCCCAACATCCCCATCGCCTTTGACCTTGAAATCTCGAAGTTTAAGGACCATGGCGATAACGATGAGTCCGGCCTTGAGCAGCCGGCGGGAGGCGTCGTCTTTGAAGTTGTCAGCAATAGCTCCCAACAAGTCGTCGGCACGTTGACCACAAACGTTTACGGCTTTGCCTCCACCAAAGACCAGCCCGAAGCATGGTTTGGCGCAGGCAAGCGACCCGCTGGCGCTCACGGTGCCATTCCCTACGACCGCGCGGGCTACACCGTTCGCGAGGTTGCAGAAACGGTCCCTGAAGGATTTAAGCAAGCAGGGGGATGGACCATCACAGCAGAGCAGATCGCAGACGGCGCCGAGCTTCAGTACATCGTAGACAACCATGCCCTATCGACATACCTTCAAATTGTAAAGCGCGATGCTCAGACCGGCGGCACCGTACCACTTGCCGGCTTTACGTTCCAGCTGCTCGATAGCCACCACGAGCCCGTCTCGCAAACATGTTGGTATCCGGCCCACAATGTAATGAATACCTTCACAACCGATACAGCCGGCGCCGTCACGCTGCCCGAATCACTTAATCCCGGAACATACTACGTGCGCGAGGCATCAGCCAAGGAACCGTATCTGCGCGGAGAAGACCTGGAGATAACGATTCCCGCTGACAGAAATCTGACACCGGTCGCCGTCGCCTCGTTCTATGACGACGCCGCAACCGGAAGCATCGAAATCATTAAGGCGGATGCTGTAGATGGGCGCGCCCTCGCTGGAGCCACGTTTGACATCCGCGCTGACGGCGACATCGTGCGGGCCGACGGCAGCATCGTCGCCCTGGATGGCGAAACCGTCGCCACCGTTACAACCGACGAACGGGGGCACGCGCGAGTCGATCATCTATCGCTGGGATGCGGTGCCGCCACCTACGAGGTCGTCGAGACACAAGCGCCCGAAGGTTATCTGCTCAACCCGACCCCACATACTGTGAAGTTGTCGTACGCCGACCAGCAAACGCCCGTGATCGAAGTGCACCTTGACGTTTCCAACGGCTATACCAAGATCGATGTCTCCAAAGTCGACGCGTGCGGAGGTCAGGAAGTGACAGGCGCCGAGCTTGTCCTCTGCGACTCCAATGGCAACGAAATCGATTCTTGGACTTCATCCGGCAAACCGCACCGCATTGAGCACCTTTCACCCGGCACCTACACCCTGCGCGAAACGATGGCTCCGCGAACCTACGACCTCGCCGAAGAGATAACGTTTGAAGTGAAGGCCACGGGAGAAGTTCAAACCATAGCCATGAAGGACACCCCCATCGAGATCAGGGGAAGCGTCGATAAGCGCCAAGAGATTGCACAGCCAGTCATAAGCAAACTCGTTGCCAACGGTGACGGAAAAAACCGAGCCAAAGCACGGACTAATACGCAAGGCGCCTTCTCCTATACCATCGACGCCAAAAATGAGTCGAGCACCTGGGTCGACGAGTTGACCATCACTGACGACCTCGAGTGCGCCAAAGATGGCGCAGCGAAACTTGTCGCCGTTGAAACCCCTATTGCGGTCGGTGATCTAAACGGGCTGTGCAACGTGTGGTATCGAACGTCTCCGGCAGGAACAAGCGATACGGGCAAGCAGGCCAATGCAACACTTAACGACGAGCATCGCAATCCTTGGCTCGAAACGGAAGAGGTTACAAAGCTGCTGGGCGAAGATGCGCGTCTCGTCGATTACGACGGGTGGCACCTATGGAAAGCAGATATCCCGACAGACAAGTCCGTCACGCTCGATACGAAAGAGATTGATCTTACAGACGACGCCGTCATCACGGGCATCCGTTTTGAATACGGTGCGGTAGCCGCCGACTTTACAACCAGAAGCGAGGCGGGCTCTTGGACCCGGGATGACCTTAAAGACGAACACGACGATCTTGACGATGCCAAGGCGGCCCTTAGCTCGGATGCCCGAGGCGCAGTCGTGCATATGCAGGCAACGCCGTCCTATACGCCCCAAACCGCACTCGCCAACAGCGCGCGCGTCGATCTTTGTCGCAACGGCGGTGGCGATAAACTCGAGGCGCATGATGAGGACCGCGTCATCCAACGATGCGCCCTGCCTCAGAACCTGCCGGCAACGGGGTCTGTTACCGTCGCCGCATGCATCACTGCACTCCTGACCTCGGGCACTGCGGCCCTATGGTTCGCTCGCCTTAAGTCAGCCACAAAAAAGCGCTAGCACGATGAAAAAGCGGGCGAGCCAGTCTCCCGGCTCGCCCGCCTTGGGCATAAACGATGAATCGGCTATTCAGCAGATGACGAACCGCCATCGATGGCTGCCTGATCGGACTCGGAAATACCGTCGGCACCCAAACTTTGCTCTTGCTCCACCTCTTCGTTCATTGTCGTCTCGGGCGTCGAGCCCTTAACGCCAACGACATACGCGGCCCCAAAACCCAATGCGATAGCGATCAGGGTCAAGATCAAATAGATGGGCCAATGGCGCTTGATGTACGAAAACACGCTGACTCCTTAGCGGGTCTGTCTACGAACGACGAATGACCTCGGTCACGACCTCGGACACCGTAGCGATATTGGTCGGATTGACGTTGTACGGCAGGTCATCCTCGGTGCGAGCGCAGGCAAGGCGCGGGCCGTCCACACCGGCAATCGTAAGGGCGCGACGGCTCGCCTCGAGCGCTGCGGATGCATCGGTTTTTGCATAGGGCATCTCGAATGCACCGCAATCGACGTGGAACGACTTACACACCTTGCTGACAAGATTCATGATACGTCGATCGCCCTTAAACAGCTGCTGCTCGCCCTCGACCGTTACCACCGAAAGCCTGCCGGCACCGATAGACTCGAGGTTGATGAAGAACACACCACGGAGCTTGTCACGATGCGAGGCCAAAAACGCCCTCATGCCGGCGCCGTCGCAATCGGACGCGCCCGTTGCGACGAACCAGATATCGTGGCCGAGCAGCTCATCGTCACCCATGGAGGCAACGGCCGAGAGCATATCCTCGGCAGAAGCACCATCGGAGGAGGTGGCGCCGCCCTTCCAACCGTCGTCGTCATCCTCGAAGTTATCCCACGAGCCAATGCCGCGACCAGACTTCTTGGCATCGTAATCGTCTTCGACGCCCAGCCAGTCGCTCATGCTGTCCTGCTCGTTCTTCTTTTTGCGACCGAACAAGCCACCCAGGCCACGCTTCTGCGGCTTGGCGCCCGTCGAAGCAGGAGCCGAGATGGTCTCGAGCGGCTGTGCGCCCGAGGAGATGGGCATGGGGGTCGCGACCGGTGCCGATGTGGGCTCGGGGCCCTGCGCCGTCGCAAAGGGATCATTTGTCTGTGCCGAAGGATCGGGAAGATCGAACAGCGACGTGCGGGACGCGACGTTGGCCTGTTGCATCGAAGGCAGTGACGGATCGGGGACCGAGGCCAGCGGCGACGAAGAGGGCACAGGCGCGGAGGCCGGATCGGGGATATTCATTTGCTGGCGCGGAGGCACCTGAGACGAAATCTGCGCCATGAGGGAGTCAACCGTCTCGTCCTGCGTGGGAGCGGCATTGGCCACCGTGACACCGGGGTCGCTCGGCGCGGGCATGGTAAAGATCTGCGTAGAATAAGGCCTGGACTCATCCGTCTTGGGAGCCTCGCCAATCGCAGGGGGCTCCTGTTCCATAACAGGAGCCTCGACCTGCTCGGGTGCGCTGGCCTCAACGGAATCGGCCTCGTCGATAACCGAATCATCGGCGGCGTCCTGAGCACCATCGGAGATGGGAAGGGGCTCAGCAATTGCGGTGCCCTGCTTCTCAAACGTCATCGTGGCATCGAATGACATGGTGCCATCGGCCGGCTGCTGTGCCTCAAAGGACGTCGTAGCCTCGGCAACGTCAGCGGATGTCGGCTGCGGAGCCTCGAAGGACGTCGTGGCGTCGGCGACATCGACAGGCTCCGGCTGCTCGGCCTCGCTCTGCTCGAACTCCTGTGCCGCACGCTCACGCTCGGCCTCGGCGGCCTGCTGCTGGGCGATGGCCTCCCGCTCGGCGGCCTCGCGGGCAGCGGCACGCTTTTCCTCAAAGTCGTCGACGAACTTCTTGCCCTTCGCAAGGGCACCCTTAAAGAAGCTAGAAGCGCTGGCACCAATCGAGGAGAACGCGGAAGCGATATCGGCATGGGGCGTTGTCGAGGGAAGCTCGGCCGAGAAATCGGTGTCACTCTCATAGGACACGCGCTGCGGATACTCGTCATAGTCTTCGTCAGCGGCCTCGTCTTCAACCTGTGCCGGAGCGGCAGGCGCCAGAATATCCAGACCGGCTGCAGAATCGAGCGCGGGCTTTGCGTCAGACTCCGCGGCAGCAACAGGGGCAGCGACCGACTCGGCGGGAGCAACAGCCGTATTGGCCGCGGGCGCAGGCTCCTGTGCAACGGAAGCAGGCTCCGGCTCAAACGTCGGCTCCTCGCCCTCTTCGTAATCGAGCGTGCAGGACTCGGGAAGCATGCCGAGCGCACGGATGGCATCCGAACCAAAGCGGATATTGCCGGCGGCATTGCGATAGAGCTTGGGCTTGGGCTCGGCGACTTCGACCACCGCGGGCTCCTCCGCCGGCTCGGCGGAGGACTTTTCCTCGGTGGACACTTCGGCCTGGGCAGTCTGGTCTTGAGCCTCGGTCGCGATAACGCCGATCAGCGTCTCGTCGGCAGAGGCACCCTCAAAACCATCGATCTGTCCATCAAAAGCCTCTTCCTGCTCGGGTACATCGTCAGGCGCCACCGGCTGGCCAAACTCGTCCTCGTCGTAGGAAGGTTCCTCATATTCAATGGTGTTGCCGTAATCGTTTTGCTGCTGGGCCGCGGCATACTCGGCCGCCGCGCGCGCCATTTCCTCGGCGCGACGCTTCTGCTCGCCAAAATAGGTATCGAATGGAATGTCGTCGGGGAACTCGTTTTCGCCCTGATAGGGGGCAACGTTGTCCATGACACCGAGCATGGCGGCAACAGAGGACTTGTTGCACACCGCGCCAGACGTGTAGGGAAGCACAAAGCGGTTGGAGATGATATTAGCGGCGTTGGCCAGTGCCACAAGGGAGGCCAGAATCGCGACAACCCACAGCAGCACCTTGAGCACGCCGGGAAGCGGCAGGATGCGCAGGATGGCGACAGCCGCGGGCGCGATCGTGGCGACAGGCAGGAGCTTGGCGATGAGCGCGCGATACGGAGCGTAGGGCTCGCGAGCAAGGAGCTCGGCGCGGGGGGAATCATAGTGGGCCACCACGACGACCGGGCGGTTGCGCGGAGACGCAAGCGGGCCCGAGGCCTTGTGATAGGCGATGACATTTTGACTCACACCGGTCTTTCCCAGGCGCGAAACCACGGGATGCCCCGTGCGCTCGAGCACGTAGAGCACGGCACCGACAATGGCCAGCAAGGTGCCGACCAAGCCGATACCGCCACCGATGCCCATCAGCAGGGCGCCGGCAAATGCGAGAATACCGGTAACGGCAAACGCCAACCTGCTGGGCGCGGGAGCATTAAATTCCTGCACCTCGGGGTCAAAGCCGTGGTTGCGGAAAATCTGAGCGATATCCTCAGCAGCCAGGCGCTCTTCTTCACTGCACGCCGGCGTAATGCCGGTGTTCTGCAGCAGGTGGTTAATATAGTTCTGGGTGTTCGCCATGTGCGCTCCACATCCATAATCCGACAAATAGGCCCAATGCATGCACATTAGAACCGTATATAGTCGAAAGTATACCCCGAGCGAGCGCAAACGACCGAATTCGGGGCATCTTAACGCCGCGAGCGGACAAGGATATAGCCTAATCTCCATATCGGACTAAAATCATGGCATCAAACGACCTTCTCATGCGAGGATTCTATGACGGCAAGCGACGCGACCGCGACAATTAAAAAGGGTGCACCCGAGCCCGGTTTCGATAAAACGGCTCAGCGCATCCTCAACCTTTTCTTTGTACTCAACAGTTCTCCCGAACCGCTGACGACCGAGCAAATCGTCCTGGATTCCGATTTGGGGTACGGCTCGGGCAATATCGACTCAGACAAGCGTAAGTTCCGCCGCGATCGCGACAAGCTGCTCGAACGCGGCATCGTTATCAGAGAGGTTCGTGCTGCCGGAGCGCAGGAAACCGAGGAGAGCGCGTGGACGATCGACCGCGAGCACACGTTTGCCGCGGGCGGTCTCATCACCGCAGACGATGCCGACATCCTGCTCAACGCCATCGACCAGACACTCGCGGCAGGCTCATCCACCTTTGCCGCGCCGCTTGCCGACATTCGCTCCAAGATTGCCTACCTCACCGGCATGTCGACGACAGGAGAGGCACCGATCCGCCGCTCTCCCGCCGTCGATGCGGTATGGAGTGCCTTTGCCGAGCGTTGCGCGCTGCGCTTTTTGTACCAAAACGGACGCGGTGAACAACGCGAGCGGACCGTTTGCGTCTACGGCATGTTCGAGCGCGAGGGTACGGCATACTTCTGCGGCCTCGACAATGCCACCGACAATATCAGAACATTCCGCTGCGACCGCATCATTCGCGCCTGGAGGCCTTCGAAAGCCTACGCCATTCCTGCGGATTTCAACCTCAACGATTACTTATTCTTTGAGTTCGATTTTGCCGACCGCCCACCCGTTGCGGCTACGTTCTCGTTCGCGCGTGAAGCGCAGGCCGATATGATCAGCGGTCTCACACGCGGACGAGGCGAACTCACGCGCACCGAAGCAGAGTGGACTTGGACCGTTGACGTGCGCGACTTTGAGGCCGCAGCCTCGTTTTGCATGGCCCATGCCATGGATGGCATGAGGCCCGTCGCCCCCGATTCTCTCAAGCAGGCGTGGAATCACCTCATCGAAAGGACGGTGCACGAGCATGTCCGTGCGTAAACTCACCAGCGAGCAAAGACTCTCGCGCGCCATCGACATCATGGAGGCCCTCTACGCCGCCGGCGAGAATGGCATGACACGAGACGAGCTTTGCTGTCGCTTTGATATCACGGGGGCATCGCTCGACGAGATTCTCGAGATCGTCTCGACACTTGCGGACCGAGAATCGGGCGCACGTATTATCTGCGAACGCCGCGGCGAGTGCGTGGTCCTCACCGGTGATGTGGGGCGCGTGCTACCGCTGCGCCTGAGTGCCGCCGAGGGCGCTGTGCTCAACCATGAACTTGAATCATTGGGGATCGAACCCCAAGCGGCGGCTCGAATACGGCGCGCCCTTCTTCCCAAAGAGCTCGGCTACAACCAGCGCGTCTTTGACACCGTCGCCCACGGATCGCACTGGCAGCAGCTGAGCTGCGCCATTCGGGACGGCGTTCGCTGCCGTATCTCATATCGCTCGATGGATGACACACAAGCGCGCGAGCGTTTGGTCGACCCCTTGCGCATCACAACAAACGGCGACCAAACGTATCTGATTGCCTGGGATGTCGCGGTCGACGAACAGCGTACCTATCGTATGGATAAAATCGAGGGCCTGGTCTTGACCGACGACTCCGTCGTGCGCCACGCATCGGAGCCCGCGACCCTCCACGACTCCCTCGCCCAGGCGGAACGGAGCGCGAAGCTTCTCATGCCGCGCGCCTTGGCGGAGCGCCTAGACTGGCCCGGCATCATGTCGATTGAACCCAATGGGGCGGACAGCTCAACAGTGAACGTGTGCTACGGCTCCGAGCGCTGGCTGTTAAGCCAGGTAATCGCAGCGGGCGGGGCCATCCGCATCCTGGATGACCCCGCCCTGTCAGATCGTCTGTGCGATATGGCAAAATCCCTCGTCTGTCCGCTTTAGCGGCGCCGCTCGTGGCGTGCGCGCCACAGCTGTAGATAGTGCCCGATTTGTGCCGATTCGATGCGCTGATAGGAACTCGTGGGCAGCGACGTTAAGAATTTCTTGCCGTAGCCCTTCGTCACCAGGCGCGGGTCGGCCAAGATGAGTACGCCACAATCGGTCGATGAGCGAATGAGGCGGCCGGCGGCCTGCTTGACCTCGAGCACGGCCTCGGGCAGCGAATAGCGCGCCCAAGCGCGGTCTTCGCGCAGATTGCGCTCGCATGAGAGCGGGTCTGTGGGGCTCGAGAACGGCAGCTTGGGGATGATGACGCAGCGCAGCGTCTCGCCGCTGGCGTCAAACCCCTCCCAAAAGGCCTTAAGCGCAAAGAGCGACGAGGTCGGTTCGTTGATAAAACGATCGCGCAGACGGCGAGGAGACGAGTTGCGCTGCTGGCAGTTGAGTTCCAGACCCGCACGAGCCATCTTGGGCTCGACACGAGCGTACAGTTCCTCCATGTCACGCCTGTTGGTGAACAGCGTGAGCACCGAGCCGCCCATGGCAAGATGAGCGTCGACCAGCACACGCTCGAGCGCCGAAAGGTAGCTCTCACGATCGCGCGGATCGGGGATATCCCCAGCCACGACCACGGCCATATTCGAATCGAAGTCGTAGCTCGAATCCAAGTGCAGTGACGATGATGTCGAGGCGCCGATGCGATCGAGGCCGACGGCATGGTTAAAGTGCTCAAAGCTCTTGGAAACCGTCATGGTCGCCGATGCAAAGATAGCCGTGTGAACCTCGGGCAGCCACTCGGTTGCCAAGGCCTCGCCAATGTCGATGCGCTCTGCGGTCATTGACTCTCCGCCGGCACGCAGCCTGCGATTGACCTGCAGCGAGTACACGTAGTGTTCATCGGTACCGTCAATGATGAGTTTGAGGTTCTCGACCAGCTCGTGTAGGCGGCGCGAGATATCACCCAGGTCGACAACAACCTCGGGCTTGTCGGCGGCAACTGCTTGTACCAGCGCGTCGACGCTCTTGTCAGCTTGTTCCAACGCGTCGATGGCAGTGTAGGCCGACTGTAAGAAATCATGCCAGTCGTCAGATTCGCGCAGCTCGGGGCCAATCCATAGGTTCGCATTGTCATAGCCCCCGCGCGCACGGCGGCCAAGCTCGCGAACGCCGTCAAACACATCGGCAATCGCCATACTCGCACGCACAACCGTCGACGTCGCCTTGGCGGTAAGACCCAGGTAAAGCGTAGAGCCCTCCGAGGTTGCCAAATCGCGGGAAACCTGGCTCAGCGCACCGGTGCTCGAGCCACCCAGGCGCTCAAACAGAACGCGCGATTCATCCGCCGACACCACGCGCGCCCATTGACGGCGCGCCTCGCGCTCGATGGAATGGGCCTCATCGATCACCCAGTGACGAATCGGAGGCAAGATTCTGCCCTCGGCCGCAACATTGCGGAACAGCAGGGAATGGTTGGTGACCACCACATCGGCATGCGCCGCGCGACGGCGGGCGCCGTGGACCAGGCATTTATCGGGGAAAAACGGGCATAGGCGTCGGGCGCACTCGCGCGACGCCGTCGTAAAGTCGGGACGGTTGACGCTGCGCCAGCGAATGCCGAGCGAGTCGAGGTCGCCATCGGCCGACTGACACACGTACGCCATGATGACCGCGACTGCCGTAAGCGTGTCGGCAGGATCACGCTTAGTCGTAATTTCGACTTGGCTACGGCTCATGCGCTCAAGCTTGCGCAAGCATGGATAGTGGTCATAGCCCTTGAGGGCGCAAAACGAGAGGCCTCCGTCCAGCTGTTCGGCAAGTTTGGGCAGCTCATGATACATGAGCTGGTCGGCAAGATTATTCGATTTAGTCGCGATACCAACCGTGATGTTGTTGCGGCGCGCGGCCTCGGCAAAAGGCACCAGGTAAGCCATCGATTTGCCGACGCCCGTGCCCGCCTCAATCACGCGATGCGTTCCCGTAACGAGTGCGTCACGGACCTCGAGCGCCATCGCGATCTGCTCATCGCGCGGCTCATACGTGGGATACATGCGATTAACCAGGCCGCCCGGGGCATAGTCCGCCTCGATTTCCTCGCGACTCGGCATCTTAAGGACCGGCAGCTCGTCCGCATCAACGCGGTCATCGGCCCGATCGGCCTTGAGTACGTCGGCGCGGGCGGCGCTGAGAGAGAAAATGGAACCGGGGTTCTGCCCCACCAAGAACGAGAAGATGGGACGATAGGACCAGGGCACGTCGGGGTGCATGTCGGCCAGGCGCGCCATTAAGCCCTGAGGCAAGTCGGTGAGCGCCACGAGCAACACACGCCATACGCCACACAGAGCGTCGACGTCGGCATTGGCACGGTGTGATACCGAGTCACAGCCAAACAGATCGGCCATAAAAGACAGCTTGTGCGAGGCCAGGCGCGGAAGCGCGATGCGCGACAGCGCCAGCGAATCGATCCAGATGTCGCTGACGTTGACACCGCCCTTGACCGACTCGATAAACGAACGGTCGAAGGTGGCGTTATGCGCAATCACCGGGCAGCCGCCGACAAAATCGGCGAGAGCGGCCACGGCATCGACGGCCGATGGGGCATCCACCACATCGGCGTTTGTAATGCTCGTGAGTTCGGTAATCTCGGCGGGAATCAGCTGCTTGGGATGCACGAAGGTATCGAACCGGTCGACGATCTCGCGGCCCGAAAGACGGGCAGCCGAGATCTCAATCAGTTCATTGTCCTGCACCGAAAGACCCGTGGTCTCGGTATCGAGGACGATAACATCTTCCTCGATGAGACCAAACGATTGGGTTTTGGCGCGCTCAGCAAGCGTGGCATAGGAATCGATGACAAACTGCGGCGTTCCCGACGAAACAGCGTCCTCGATTAGCATGCAACGCCCGCTCGATGAAGTCCCATACGAATCAGACTGTCACACACCTGCGGGAACGTCATGTCATCGGTGTGGCGAATCTCATCCGGATACAGCGACGTATCGGTCATGCCGGGAATCGTGTTGGTCTCGAGGATGACGGGGCCATCCTCGCTCACGATAAAGTCGCTGCGCGAGATACCCAGGCAGCCGAGTGCCTTATGGGCAGCACAGGCGAGCTCCTGAGCACGAGCGTAGTTCTCGGGTGAAATCTGCGCCGGAATGCGGTGGATGTCCGTAGGGTCGACATACTTCACGTCCAGATCGTAGAACTCGCAGTCCTCGGGCTTACGGATCTCAACAATCGGCAGGGCGCGCACGTCATCCTCGCCGTATACGCCGACGGTGATCTCGGTGCCCTCGATGCACTTCTCGACCAGCACTTTGTCGCCGTACTCAAACGCCTTGGCAATTGCCGCGGGCAGCTCGGAGGGCTCATGGACCAGGGAAATGCCATAGCTGGAACCGTTTACGGCCGGCTTCACAAAGCAGCGCTCGCCACAAACCTCGACGATATGATCGATATCGACTTCATCGCCCACCTCGAGCGCAATGCCGGGGGCAATGGGAATGCCCGCCTTGGCGTACAGGAGCTTAGAGACCTCCTTGTCGGCACCGCAGGCGCTGGCAAGCACGCCCGAGGCCGTGTAGGGGATACCCAGGGTCTCCATGGCGCCCTGCATGGCACCATCTTCGCCGCCGGCACCGTGCATGGCGATAAACGCCACGTCAAAGCCGCCGGTCGCCATGGTTACCATAAAATCATCGGCAGCCGTGTCGAGCAGCTCCACCGAAGTGTAGCCAGCCTCCTTCAAGGCCACCACGACGTTCTTTCCCGAATTGAGCGAAATCTCGCGCTCAGCGGAATGACCGCCCGCCAAGACCGCTACGTGCATGTTCTCTAGGCTTTTACCCGGCATGGGCAGACTCCTCCTCTAAAATTTCTGCAGCTGATACCATATTGTAGCGATACCCTCTACGTTTCCCCAAAATCGAAAGGCTTCCATGAATCCCAGGACTAAATCTCAGGACATTCGCGACTTGAGCCAAAACGATATTCGCGAGCTTGTTGCCGAACTTGGCCAGCCCGCCTTCCGCGCGAAGCAGCTCATCGAATGGGTCTTTGAGAAGAACGTTTGTTCGTTTGACGATATGACCAACCTTCCCAAGGCTTTCCGCGAGCAGCTTAAAGAGGCTTTTGCCTTTGACACGCCGACTGAACTCACCAAGCAGGTTTCCAAAGATGGCTCTCGCAAGTATCTGCTCGAGTACCACGACGGCATTTCCGTCGAGACTGTCGGCATGCCTCGTCGCAACAAGCTGTCTGTTTGTGTGTCCACCCAAGCCGGCTGCGGTATGGGCTGCGCTTTTTGCGCTACCGGTCTGAACGGCCTTAAGCGCTCTCTGACCGCTCAAGAGATCGTCGACCAGGTGCTCCATGTTTCCAACGACTTTGGCGAGCGTGCCACGAGCGTCGTCTTCATGGGCCAGGGCGAGCCGTTTGCCAACTATGACGAGGTTCTCAAGGCGCTGCGTATCCTCAACGACCCCGATGGCATCGGTATCGGCGCCCGTCACCTCACCGTCTCTACCAGCGGCGTTATTCCCGGTATTCGCAAATTCGCCGACATCCCCGAGCAGTTCACGCTTGCCGTTTCCCTGCATTCCGCCATCCAGTCGACGCGCAATAAGCTTATGCTCGGCGTTAAGAAGTACACGCTCCTGCGCCTTCACGAGGCGCTTCAGCTCTACACCGAGAAGACCGGACGCCGCCCGACCTATGAGTATGCCATGATCGAAGGCGTCAACGATACGAATCCCGAGATGCAGGCGCTCTGCGACTTCTGCGAGGGAACGCTGTGCCACGTTAACCTAATTCAGCTTAACGACATCGAGGGCAGCCCGCTCAAGCCGTCGCCGATTCATAAGGTTGAGGATCTTCAGCGTCGTCTTGAGTCTCGTGGCATCGAGACCACGATCCGTAATTCTCGCGGCAATGATATCGATGCCGCCTGCGGTCAGCTGAAGCAACGTTTCAAGGTCCAGAAGAACGCATAGGGGAGTCTGTGCCCCATAACGTTTCATGTGAAACATCCGACAGCCCTGGTTGCAAATAATGCAACCAGGGCTGTTTCATTTGTTTTCATGCTACTGAATTTGATTTACGCAAGCTTAGTTTTAGCCAAAATAAGGGGTCCTTGTCTCATGCATCAGACAAGGACCCCTTCAAAACAGGCAAGTAATTGTTAGGTACCTAATAACCAACATTTTCCCATTGATGGTTAACCCACTCTTGGTTAATCTTGGGATTCTTAGTCACCTGAGCAGTACGCATGGCGACATCTTCGGTCATCACATCCATTTTCTTTTTGGATGTATCGACGATATCCTGAGCTCCGCGCAGCAGTCGACCACGCAGTTCATCATCTGTCGCAAGCTTATATCCAACAAAAGCACCAACAGCGACAGTGGTTGCCAACGCAATGGCCGCGAGAACCTTATTCTTCATCCTGATCCTCCTGCCCAAATTGAATCATTTCACCAAGGATACGGGAGAGTTCCTCTTCGTCTTTGAACTCGATTTCAATCTTGTTCTTGCCACGCGAGCTCTTCACGCGCACATTCGTGTTAAATACTTGACGAAGGACTCGAGCGGCCTTTTTGAATGACTGAGGTGTTGCTGGCCTCGGCGTCTTAGGTGTTTCTCCGGCAGAAAACAACGGAGCAAGATTTTCTGTCGCTCTGACAGAAAGGCCTTCTGCAACAACCTTCTCAGCAAGTCGAATTCGAGCATCCTCATAGGGAACTGCAAGGATCGCTCTCGCATGGCCGGCAGTAAGTTTACCCTCGAAAATCATCTGCTGTACGACTTCGGGAAGATCAAGCAAGCGAAGTGAATTTGTAATTGCCGAACGAGACTTACTGACAGCCTTTGATAACGCCTCCTGCGTCATGCCGCTGGCATCAATGAGCTGACGATAACCCTTCGCCTCTTCGACGGGATTCAAATCAGAACGCTGAAGATTCTCGATAAGAGCAAGAGCAAGCATCTCCTCATCATTAACCTCTTTAATGATGACAGGCAGTTCCTCAAGACCAGCAAGCTTTGACGCCTGGTAACGACGCTCACCAGCGATGATCTCATAGCCGTTTCCATGCTTGCGAACCAAAAGCGGCTGCAAAACGCCATGTTCTTGGATTGACTCGCTCAACTCGCGAAGTTCAGTTTCGTTAAAGTGAATTCGCGGCTGATTAGGGTTGGGAACGATATCCTCAATAGGTAGTTTTGTTTCAGATGCGGCATTTGAAGGCGATGTAGCCGAACCGCCGGTCTCATACTCGGCTTCTGAGACCAAAGCATTGAGTCCACGTCCTAATCCGCCACGTTTCTTTGCACTAGGCACGCTTGATCACCTCTTTTGCAAGGTTCATATACGCTTTTGCACCCTTATTTTGAGGTGCATAGGTAATTACCGGCTCTCCAAAAGACGGAGCCTCAGATATTTTTACTGTACGGGGAATTAGGGTCTTAAAAGCCTTATCACCAAAGTACGACTGAACTTCCTCAACGACCTGATTTGACAGTGAAGTACGCGAGTCATACATGGTCATAAGCACACCATAGGTGTCTAAGCCCTTGTTCAGACGTGATTTAACCATCTTCATTGACTCAAGCAGCTTCGTAACGCCCTCGAGTGCGTAATACTCGCACTGAATCGGAATCAAAACGCTATCTGCTGCGGTCAGAGCGTTGATGGTAAGCAGGCCAAGCGAAGGAGGACAGTCGATGAATATAAAATCGAACTCGTCCTGAATCGGCTCAAGCAAATCTTTGAGGCGGGTTTCACGAGCAATTGCGCTTACGAGCTCAATTTCAGCGCCTGCAAGCTGAATGGTTGCCGGAATAACGAATACCTTTTTGCAATTCGTATCAAGAACAAGCGATTCTGCCGGCACGTCATTCAGCAATGCATCATAGATGCACTGATCAAGGTCTTCTTTTTCAATTCCGAATCCACTGGTGCTGTTTCCCTGCGGATCAAAATCGACAATCAGTGTCTTGCGACCCTGCTCACCCAGAGCTGCTGCAAGGTTTACAGCCGTCGTTGACTTACCGACGCCGCCTTTTTGATTGATGATTGCAATAATACGCGTGTCTTTTGCGCTCTTCGAACGCTTAACGTCGCGAAATCCCACGGTCCCTCCTGGTGTGTATTAAAGCTGTCAAACGGAGGATGTTTCACGTGAAACATTCCGATTCGATATCAACCGCCATGTTTCACGTGAAACAGTGCAAGTTGTTAATATCCATTATGTTTCACGTGAAACATCTAGGCAAGCGGATTCTTCTTTGCCATGCCATTTGCACGAGGCAATGAAACGGATGCTGGATGACTCTTCTTAAGAACAATGAACTCCCTGTGGCCCAAGCCCTCTGGCAAATCGATTGAGTCATTCAGAAGCAAAGTGAAGCCACAGATCTTAGCGGCCGACATGCCGGAAGCAAGCTCCTCATCAGATGGATTGCCCTTCGTGATAACAAATAACCCTCCATCTTTGAGATACGGGGCCGCATACTCAACAAGAATCGGTAGAGGGGCCAGCGCGCGGGCGGTTACGACAGAGAACTGCTTCTTATGGCTTCGAGCATATTCTTCAAGGCGATAATGGACTGCATGACCATATTTCAATCCGAGAGCATGAACAAAAGAAATGACAGCATCAACCTTTTTGCCAACAGAGTCAATATAAGTAGCTTTACGATGCGTGGTTATCGTTAATGGAATACCAGGGAAGCCTGCGCCTGTTCCCATATCGAGCAAAGCTCCATCAGGAGCCTTATTGACATAAGGAAGCAAAACAAGTGAGTCGAGGATATGAAGTACCGCAGCATCTTCAACGTTAAGAATACGAGTGAGATTGGTTGTCTTATTTGTTTCCAGAACCAAATCCAAATGCTGGATACATTTCCTCAGCTCAGCATCAGTTACGCTCAAGGAATACTCTATGCAATAGGAAGTTAGACGGCTGAGCATCTCGTCAGTCTGCTGATCAGTAAGTACAAACAACAGAAGCTCCTTTCTGACAAAAATCAGTGTATCGAGAACTTTTGACAAAAAAAGGGGACGTGGAAACCACGCCCCCTTAGCATAAGCTCGAGTAGATTATCGAGCAACAATCACCACATGGCGATCAGGGTCAGAACCCTCAGAATGGGTATCGACAGCATCATTGCCACGAAGTGCAATATGAACCAGTCGGCGCTCATAGGCATTCATGGGCGGAAGCGAAACACTCTTATGGGTACGGATGGCACGCTCGGCGGCCGACTGAGCCATTGAGGCAACCTTGTCCTGACGACGGCTCTTGTAGCCCTCAACGTCAACCACAACCGGATACCTAAAGCCGAGCTTGCGGCTCACCAGCAAAGAGAACATGACCTGAAGAGCATCAAGGGTACGACCATGACGGCCAATGAGAACAGCAAGATCAGGAGCGGTAACATCCAAAATCAGCTCGCCCTCGTCGCCCTCGTACTCATCAATAGGAGAGTTGGCGGCATCGAAGTGCGAAAGGATGGAACGCAGAACGGAAATCGCAACATCGGCAATGGTGTCGAGCTCCTCATCGGTCAGCTCTTCACCGGCCTTGTAGCGCTGTGCAATCTCGGGATAATCGCCCGCAATCTGCGGGGCAACCTCCTCAAGCATATCCTCGATGATCTCTTCAGACATAACGTACTCCAAAAGTTAGGTACCTAAATAAGATTGATATCCCGATTACTTCTTCTTGTGCGGACGCGGCTTCTTCTCGCGACGGGTAACCTCGACCTGCAGCGGAGCGTTCTTGAGGCGCTCCTCCTCATCGGCCTTGGCCTTGTCGATAACCTTCTGCGTCACGAAGATCTGCTGGATAACCTGCCAGGCAGAAGACACATCGTAGTACAGCAGAACGCCGACGGGCAGGCTCCAGCC
>USFU01000018.1 GCA_900554135.1 uncultured Collinsella sp.
GACCACTTCCAGGGCGGCGCGCACGAGTTCCCCATGATGCATGCCGCCGAGGTCTCGCAGTTTAGCGTGCCCGGTTTTGACCAGGTCACCGGCACTGTGCTGCAGTGGCCGCTCTCGGTGCTGCGCCTGCGCTCGCATGACCGCGCTCAGCTGCTCGACGCTGCCGAGAAGATTATCCTCGCCTGGCGCGAGTGGACCGACGAGTCTGTGGGCGTTATCGCGCACACGGCCGACGGCGTAGCGCACAACACCGTGACGCCCGTCATCCGCCGCGTCGACTCCCGCGGCAACGCCGGCGGCGAGATTTACGAGGCCTACCTGGCGCTTCGCTGCAACATCACGACCGACGAGCATCCGCTGGGCGTTTTCCACCCGCATGCCGAGTACCATCACATTAAGAAGGAGAACATCGGCCTGATCGAGGTCATGGGCCTGGCCATTCTGCCGCCGCGCTTGGTTCCCGAGCTCGGCGCTGTCCGCGAGCACCTGCTGGCGGCCAAGGCCGATGCCAGCTACGATCTCGCCGGTGCGCTCGAGAGCGATGATCTTTGCCGCAGCCACGCTGCATGGGCCGAGGACGTTTTTGCCCGCCGCGCCGACGAGCTTACGGCTGACAACGCCATCGATATCCTGCACGAGGAGGTCGGCGTGGTGTTTGGCCACGTACTCGACAACGCCGGCGTCTTTAAGTGGGACGAAGCCGGCCGCGCCGCCCAGCAGCGCTTTATCGACTCGCTGTAGCATACGAGTTCGAGCCTCATCAGCGACCACGACACAACCGCCCACACGACAACGGCGCCCGCCGGCAACATCGCCGACGGGCGCCGTTTTCTGATGCAAGGGTAGCTAATTTGCACCAAAACAAGGAGTGTTCCAAATTGCCGGCAGAGAAGGAGCACCCCAGGTGCCGACCTAAACCACACATTATTCGATGGAAAAACGTGGTTACCTCCCACATTATTCGATGGAAAAACGTGGTTTACTCCCACATTTTTCGATGGAAAGACCAAGACGGTCTTATACTAACCATGATCGTTAGGGGGCAGTATGCAGCGACAGCTAATGGACGAACTCATCGCTTGGAAATCTAGGGCAAACCGCAAGCCCCTCCTGCTTAAGGGGGCCCGCCAGACGGGAAAAACCTGGCTTCTCAACGAATTCGCAGGCCAGCAGTATCAAAACGTCATCCGTTTTGACTTTATGCTCGAACCGGGCGCACGTTCGCTGTTCGACGGAAGCCTTGACCCCAAACGCATCATCTCCCAGATAGAGCTCCTGCACGGCCAGACTATAACGCCGACAGACACGCTCATCATCTTCGACGAAATCCAAGAGGCACCGCGTGGCATCACCTCGCTCAAATACTTCAACGAGCTGGCGCCGGAATACCATATCGTGGCAGCCGGCTCCTATATGGGGCTCGCGCTCCGACGCGAAAACGAGTCGTTCCCCGTCGGCAAGATCGACCAGCTCACCATGCGCCCCATGGGGTTTGTTGAGTTCGTTCGTGCCGTCGATGGCGATCCACTCGCAGATGCCATCCTTGCCGCAGACATGGACCTGCTGGCAAACGTTTCCGAAAAGCTCGAGCGCCTGCTCAAGGAATACCTCGTTGTCGGTGGCATGCCAGAAGTTGTCTCCGCTTTCGCCGCCTCCCACGATTTCATCGAGGCCCGCAGGCTTCAGCAGCAAATCATCGAAGCTTACGAATCCGATTTTGGCAAGCATGCGCCAGCCCGCATCGTCGAGCGCATGAGGCTGGTTTGGAAATCCCTTCCCGGCCAGCTCGCAAAGGAAAACAAGAAGTTCGTCTACGGCGCGCTTCGTCCTGGGGCGCGCGCACGCGATTTTGAGGAAAGCCTCCAGTGGCTCATGGACTACGGAATCGTTCATAAGGTACCACGTGTTTCCGCCCTAAGAGCACCGCTCACAAGCTACGAGGATCTCTCGGGCTTCAAGCTGTTCTGCATCGACACCGGCATCCTCGGAGCACTCTCCGGCCTCTCGCCAGCCATTGTTCTGAACGGGCCCGCTGTTTTTACGGAGTTCAAAGGCTCGCTGACCGAGCAATACGTCGCACAGGAGCTTTTGCTCCAAGGCAATACCCCCGCGTATTGGTCATCCTCCTCCGGCAATGCAGAGACTGACTTTGCCGTCGACCATGCGGGGACCGTGCTTCCGCTCGAGGTCAAGGCGGCAGAGAATCTCAAAGCAAAGAGCCTGAGGATTGCCTGCGAGAAGTTCAAGCTCGAGCGCTGCGTGAGAACATCGTTAGCGGCATATAGAGACGAAGGCACGCTCGTCAATATTCCGCTCTGGGAGATTGGGCAAATCGACAAGCTGGCATAGGCGCTGTGGAGGGGGTGCCCCGTAAGGAGTGTCCCAAACTGCCGGCAAAAAAGGAACGTCTCTATCTGCCGCATTCCCGAAGCAAGGCGACGCCGATGTTTTGGCAACGGCAGCGAGCGGGCCGCATTTGAGACAAGGTGACGTGAAACGAAAGGGCGCTGACCTTCTGGTCGCGCCCTTGAAGTTGAACGTCAGATTGTCCAAATGCGGCCCGCGCAGCGTCGGCTGGTTACGGCGTTTGGCAAAACGCCGTAACTCTAAAGTTCGGTCACCTCGACGCTGTTGTAGATCTCGTCCCAGCGGTCCATGACCAGGTGGCCGGTCTTGGGATCCATGGCATTGAGCTTGCCACAGGTATTGGCAGTCTTGAGCACGGTGACATCGTCGGCGCCCGCAGCAATGGCATGCGCAAAGCCGGCGATGGTCGAGTCACCGGAACCCGTCGCGTTCACAGCCGCAATCGCGGGCGTCTTGGCGCGGAACGCGCGGCCCTCATGGAAGCCCACCGAACCGGCAGCGCCCATCGAGACGACGACCCAGGGAATACCGGCAAAGCGGCCATCGGCGGCAAGCGCCTCGCGCAGGGCATCGACATCATCGGTCGTAAAGGACGTACCCAGCAGGCCGTTAATCTCGGTCAGGTTGGGCTTCACGAGCTCAGGCTTAGCGTCAGATTCCAGCGCAGCCTCCAGCGATGCACCCGAGGTGTCGAGCAGCACCTTGGCGCCCGCCTCCTCGGCGATCTTGACGAGCTCGGCATAGTAGCCAGCATCGACGCCGCGCGGCAGCGAGCCCGAAAGCGTCACAACATCCGCCTTCGCTGCAAGCTCGGCGAACTTAGCCGTAAAGGCCTCGAGCTCGGCCGGGGCGATCTGCGGACCGCTCTCCAAAAGCTCGGTCTGATTGCCCTCGTGCAGGATATTCAGGCAAATGCGCGTCTCACCGGCGATGGGCACAAAGTCGTTCTTGACGCCGTCGGCATCCATAAGCTCAGCCATATAGGCACCCATGTGGCCGCCGAGCAGGCCGGTCGCGAGCACGTCGTCGCCCAGCTGCAGCAGCACACGGCTCACGTTGAGGCCCTTACCGCCAGCGGTCTTTTCGGGCGTCACGCGGTTAACGTCGTCGATGATCAGCTTGTCGAGTTGATAGCGCGTATCGATCGACGGGTTCATGGTAACGGTCAGAATCATATTGAACTCCTGTTCCGGGGCGGCATGACCCGCCCCAAACATACGATAACTCGTTAAAGGATCTCGATCTCAAAGCCGCGGGTAACGGTCTCCCCCGGCTTGGCAACCAGGCAGCCACGCTTGTGCTCCAGAATATCGTCCTCGTCGGAGCAGGTGGACAGGCCGCCCCACGGTTCAACAGCCACAAAGTCGCCCTCGGGCTTGCTCCACACAATCAGGTACGGCATATCGGGGAACGTCAGGCGCACGCCCTTGTCCTCAGTTTTCTTGGTCAGCGTAACCACGCGGCTCTCAAGCACGTCAAAGATGGTCTCCGCGAAGTCGAAGAGTTCGTGGGTAAGCGGCAAGTCGTGGCCGACCATCGGGTTCTTGCTGCGATGCTCAACATCAATCAGGCCCGTCGAGGGAACGGCAGTACACAGCTCGTCGGCCTCGCGCTGCTCAAAACGGAGCTCATAGTCGTCATAGGACTCACCCTCGTCGAGCGGGCACTTAAAGCCGGGGTGACCGCCCACAAAGAATGGCATGTCCTCGGTGCCCTCATTGGTCACCTCGTAGGACACGTTCACCTTTTCCGAATCGATCGTGTAACGAGCAACGATCTTAAACGGATACGGGTACTGCTCGAGCAACTCGGCATGGTCGGCAGAGCTTAGGCTCAGCGCAACCATGTTGTCGCTCTGTTCCTCGAGCTTCCACTCCTGCTTGCGCGCAAAACCGTGGCGGGCGAGCTTTACCTCGCGGCCGCCCATGGTCATTGCGTGACCGTCACGAAGGCCGCCGCAGATCGGGAAGCAAATGGGTGCCTGGCCCGACCAGACCGCCGGGTCGCCCTGCCACAGGTACTCGCGACCGTTGGCTTTAATCGAAGTGAACGATCCGCCAGCCGTGCTCAGTGCCACACGAATAGAACCGTTATCAAGAACAAACTCCATGGGAATCTTCTCCTTCACATATCATCTTGCACGATCCATTGCGAACGCCGTGCCTTTAGCACAAAGGTAATGAGGCGGCGCCGCACGCAAAAGAACAATGCACGCCAAGCCCGCCAAGCCAATTGGGCTGATAGAAAACTGACCCGCGCCCCATTACAGAAACGCGAGCCGTCAATTGAAAAGCTGCAGAATGCCGAGTACCGCCAAGAGCGAAGCACACAAGCTCAGCAAGCAAACGTGTTATCGGAGCAGCTTACTGAACCAGAAAGCTTCGCAACAACAGGGGCGACCCCACAGGTCAGCTCAACGTCAGCGAGAAGCCAGCTGGCGAGGCAAGGTGCCGTGAAGCGAGGCGGCATTGACCTTCTGGTCATGCCGTCGAAGCTGAACGGCAGATTGCCCGTCAGATGGCTTCGCAGCGTCGACGCGTTACGCGGTTTGGAAAACCGCGTAACCTCCTTAGTCGTGATACTCGCCGCGGTCCCACTTCTCGAGGAACTCGTCAAAGAAGTGCGGGTCAGCCTGAGCCTCGGCGTCGGCCTTATTGCAGGCATCGATCTTGGCGATCAGGGCATCGTGCTCGGGGGTCTTCTCGTAGGGCTCCTCCAGGAAGGCAAGCATGATATCGGCCATCAGGAACTCGCCGGTGATCTTGCCGCCAAAGCCCACGATGTTGGCATTGAGCTCGCGACGGGCATACAGGGCAGAGGTCATGTCGCGGACCAGGGCGCAGCGGGCGCCGGGAACCTTGTTGACGGCGTTGGTGATGCCGATGCCGGTACCGCACAGGGCCACGCCAAAGTCGGCCTTGCCGCTGGCAACAGCCTCGCCCACGGCCTTACCGTAGATGGGATAGTGCGTACGGGTGTGGCTGTAGGTGCCGCAGTCGAGCACCTTGTAGCCAGCCTGCTCCAGGCGGTCGGCCAGATAGATCTTCTCGTCCGTAACGATATGGTCGCAACCGATTGCTATGGTCTTCTTCATCAGAACGTCCTTTCGTCTGAATTCACAAGTTGAGGTAGAAGTTCGAGTTCTCGGTGGCTCTCGTTAGGCCATCTTGTTGAGCATGTCGACACGGATCTGGTGACGGCCGCCGGCGTACTGTGCACGCAGGAACTCGCGGGCGATCTTCTTGGCGACCTCGGTGCCCACAACGCCCGGGCCCATGGTGACCATGCGCGAGCCGTTGTGCTCGCGGGTCATGTAGGCGGAACGCTCGTCGGAAATGTTGGCGACGACCATGCCCTTGATCTTGACGGCGGCCATATAGGAGCCGACGCCGTACTTATCGAATGCGAAGCCCTGGGAATCCTTGTGCTCCAGCAGGTCCTTGGCAACGGCGGTCGCGGAATCGACAAAGTCCGCGGCAGGGGTCTCGGAATAGTCGACGACCTCGTGACCGTCGGCGATGAGCATCTCCTTGATGGACTCCTTCATCGACATACCGTCGGCATCGGAAGCGATTACAACCCTCATGACATCCTCCTTGAGAGATACGCAGGTGCGTAGTTTCTGTTTGGAAGTGTTGAATCGCGTTCAGGTCCGGGCATCTGAATGTGCGGTTCTTCACTGTTCATGTTTATTTGAACACATTCGAACAGTAACTGCAACAACTATTTGTTTATCTTTGTTCTTTTTTGAACAAATACCGTTCACAGATGATTGCTGACCGTTTGGACTGGGCACGGACGTAGCGACCATGTGTTCAACAAACAAAAGGGCGGCCGAGAACGTGTCTCGTACGCCCTTCTCACGGTTGATCTTACAAAGATCGCTTTGCCGCCTACTCAGACTGCCCGCTCTTCTTGGCATGTCTGGACGGAGCGCTCAAGAAACGACCCGTCAGATAGTTCGCGGGACCGGAGATATCGATCCCCAGCAGCACGTGTCCTAGCCATAGGAACGCCACGAGCACCAGTAGAGGAATCACACACGAGGTCACGATCATCACGATGACGCCTTCGATGAGGTCGGTCACCTGCTGCACGATCTCGTCGGTCATCTGCTTGGCACCGCTGGTTACCGACGTGACCAGGCTCGATGCCCCATCAGTCAACTGCTCGAGCACGTTTTTGGACTCCGTGGCCTCGGATTTTTTCTTGTTCGATTTTGAGCTGGTCTCGGCTGACTTGTCCGTGGTGTCGACCGCGTCCGCAGCCTTTTGCTCAGCTTGCTCAATACTTACGCGATACGTTTCATCGACCTTCTGCGACACCCATACGCTCGCGGGCACGAGCGCCATGCCAATCACGGCAACCACCAGCACGCGTGTCGCCACACGGCGCAGAACAGCGCTCGTGCTCCAGCGCCCGTGAATGCCGAGCGACACCGCAAAGAGCACCAACGCAGACGGGATTAAGATGCCCAAGCCAACCGACCACAAAATCGTGAGCAAATATTTCTCTAGGTATAGCACGGCAAGCACGATACCAAGGTTGCCTGAAAGCTGTGCGAGCTGCTCGGCAACCGGCGTTCCCGTATCACCAGGCAGCGCGGTAATGCCCGCAGATAGAGCAACGCATGAAGCCGTGAGCGCCAAAACGTTGCCTTTCTTTTGGTCGATAACCTCGATGGTGGAGTCCCAAGTTTTGGTATCGGCGAAATGCGGACGAGCTACAAAGCCCGACAGCAACGCCAGCACCACGAGCGCAACGATGATACCGATCTGCAGCTTTTTGTTTGCGCACACGACATCGGACAGGCTGGGCTGCAGCTCGGTTACCGTCGTGTGCTCGGTTATCTGGACAGGACGCCCATGAACTATCTCGTGCGCGCCTCTTTTTTGTATTGACCCGTTATCCGGCATTTGGATACCTCCTCATTCCGGCGTTTAATGCGAAAGGAAGTATACCCACCGAGCAAAAATCGAACGGGAGGACCAACGGAGCGCACCAAGACTGTCCCCAATGACTATCTCGGGATGAGTTGCGGTGGAATAGGGATTGTTTTGCGCCCGCCGGCTCCTATTCAGTCCCTATTTCACCGCAACTTGGAGGAGGACAGAAAAAGCCCTGCTGCGGATAGCGGCAGGGCTTATGGAAGGGGACTAGGTTGTGAGGGCTCGTTAGGCGAGCTTGGCCTCGAGTTCGGCGATGCGCTTGTAGGCGTCGATGGTAAAGCGGGCCTGCTTCTCCAGGATCATGGTGGTCATGAGAGTATCCTGAGCATGGGCCATGATGAAGGTCATCTCCATCTCGCCACCGCCGGCCTCCTGCGAAAGCAGCTTGGTCTGCGTGTCGTGAGCGCCGATGAGTGCATCGCTCGCATCCTTGTGCAGCTGCTCGGCCTTCTCAAAATCGCCCTCGCGAGCAGCATCGAGCGCTGCAAGCAGATCGGTCTGGGCGTCGCCCGCGTATGCGACAATCTCGAATCCAACCATCGAGATTTCTTCTTTGGTTGCCATATTGCGTTCCTTTCACATATGAACCAACGGAGAGCATCGCGTCCGGGCATACGCGCTGCGCTGTGTATGGCAAAAACAGTAACATTCAAACAAAAAAGAACAGCGCAAAACGCAATTTCGAGCTATGAACGGTTGCTTTTCACCCGTGAACGGCTTTTAAGCCAGTCCGAACAATATCAAACACAATTATCGGCAACCCAAACAGGTCCGCACCCTAGCGTACATCGCGCACCGTATCGCCCTCGACGAGCACGCCCGGAAACAGCCTGTGCTCCACACCGGGCGCAACGCCCTCGGCGCCGGCAATCTTGTCGACCGCCCACATGCCGACGCGCTTGTTGTCAAAGCGCACCGTGGCCAGGCGACGGTCGGGCACGATATCGCCCAGACTATCGTCAACACCCACCACGCTCACGTCCTGGGGCACGCGCTTTCCGCGCGACTCGAGTCCGCGAATGCAGCCGTAGGCCATGGCATCGTTGGAGGCATAAATGGCCGTGCAGGTCGGATCATCCGCAAGCACCTGGCCGGCGGCATATCCGCTCTGTGCCGTCCAATCGCCACGGACGAGTCGCGGCGGCTCAATACCATGCGCACGCAATGTCTCACGCCAGCCCTCCTCGCGCCGCATGCCCGAAAGCGAGCGCTCGGGACACGAGATAAAGTGCACGGTCTTGTGCCCCTGCCCCAGCAAGTACTCGACCACCTGGCGCGAGCAATCGAACTGGTCGTTATCGACCGTCGAGCACAGCGGGTGCTCCAGCATGGTAACGAGCACCGTCTGCATACCGGGCAGCGGCTCAAAGGTGCCAAAGTCCGCCGGCATGCGGTTCATGATCACGACCATACCGTCCACCGGCAGTGCGCTCATACGCGACGATGCGCTCTCGAGGGTATAGGGGTGTCCATCTACTTTCGTGAGGGTGATGGCATAGCCGTGTTTGTCGGCGGCGGCGGCAAAGCCCTCCATACGGTCGAGGTTGCCGGTGCCGGTAATGTTGAACATGGCGACGCCGACGGTCTTAAACTTACCGCGGCGCAGCGATCGACCGGCAAAATTGGGGCGATACCCCAGCTCGCGCATGGCGGCACGCACGCGCTCCTTGGTCTCGGGGCGCACGCTGGGCGAATCGTGCACCGTACGCGAGACTGTCTGCTCCGAGACGCCCGCGAGACGCGCCACATCCTTAACGGAAACCGATTTTTTAACAGCGGCCATAGGTCGATCTTTCTATGTCGACGATGCCATTGTGGCACCCTACGCAGTCATTTTTAACGCCTTCAAGTATATCCAACGCCTCCCCCACCATACGCTCACCACCCAAAACCTACCGTTCACCGACATTTTTGCTTCCCCAAACGGCTTTTGGCGCCCAAATGTTAACGTTGCCATTGTGCAAACACAGAGCCACCGGGCGGCTCAAACGTTTACGCATAAGGAATCGACGGTTCACAGGCACAGGAACCACCGGTTCGCGTCTATTTTTGTGTCGCAAAATGGCAACGTCAACATTTTGGCAACCGAACGCCAAAAGCTACCATCGTTGCTAACCCACCGACTCTTAGGAGCATTGCATGGAGCAACTCATCGCCATTATCGAAAAGGGCCAGCCCTTTTTCAACGCGATCGCCCGCAACAAGTACCTCAAGGCGATTCGCGACGGCTTTATCTCCGTCATCCCCATCATCATCTTCTCGTCCATCTTCTGCCTGGTAGCCTCAGTCCCCAACATCTGGGGTTTCTACTGGCCCGATGACATCAACAACGCCCTGTGGAAGTGCTACAACTACTCCATGGGTATCCTGGCCATCGCCTGCGCTGCCACCACAGCCAAGCACTTCGCCGACGCGCAGAACCGCGACCTGCCCAAGAACAACCAGATCAACTTTATCTCATGCATGTGCGCGGCCATCATCGGTTTCTTGCTCCTTTCGAGCGACACGATCGCCACGGACGCTGCCAGCGGCTTCAACACCACTTACCTTGGTTCCAAGGGCCTGCTGACCGCCTTCATCGCTGCGTTTGTGACCGGCATCATCTACAAGTTCTTCATTAAGCGCAACATCACCGTCAAGATGCCCGAGCAGGTTCCGCCCAACATCTCGCAGACCTTTAAGGACATCATCCCCTTCTCCGTCTGCATCACCGTCTTTTGGGTCTTTGACATCGCCTTCCGCGCTGCCTTTGGCTTCTGCTTTGCCCAGGGCGTCATCCAGGTGTTCCAGCCCCTGTTCACCGCTGCCGACGGCTACATCGGCCTCGCTGTGATCTACGGCGCCATGAGCCTGTTCTGGTTCGTGGGCGTCCACGGCCCCTCGATCGTCGAGCCCGCCATCGCCGCCGCTCTCGTTGCCAACATGACCGACAACCTGGCTGCGTTCCAGGCCGGCCAGCACGCTTCCGCTGTCCTGACCCAGGGTGCCCAGTACTTCGTCGTCTGCATGGGCGGCACCGGCGCCACGCTCGTCCTGGTCTTTATGTTCTGCTTCCTGGCCAAGTCTCAGGAGATGCGCGCCGTCGGTAAGGCTGCCATCGTCCCGGTCTGCTTTGCCGTCAACGAGCCGCTGCTGTTCGCCGCGCCCATCGTGCTCAACCCCGTCTTCTTTGTCCCGTTTGTCTTTGCCCCGATCGCCAACATCTGGATCCTCAAAATCTTTATCGACTTCTTGGGCATGAACGGCTTTATGTACACCCTGCCTTGGACCGTCCCCGGCCCCATCGGCACCATCATGGGTCTGGGCTTCCAGCCGCTCGCCTTTGTGATGCTCGCCCTTATCCTGGTCGTCGACTTCGTCCTGTACTACCCGTTCTTCCGTGCCTATGACGCCCAGAAGTGCGCCGAGGAGGCCGAGATCTCCCAGGAGGAGCTCGCCGCCAAGAACGCCGAGAAGGCCGCCAAGCTCAACGATGCCTTCCAGGGCAAGGCTGACGCCAAGAGCGTTGCTGCCGGCGCTGCCGCCGAGGCCGTGAAGGCTGACGCCCCCGCCGCTTCTGCAGCACCCGCTGCCGAGGCAACGACCACCAGCGACCTCAACGGCAAGCGCGTGCTCGTGCTCTGCCAGGGTGGCGGTACCTCGGGCCTGCTCGCTAACGCGCTGGCCAAGGCCGCCAAGGAGCGCGGCATCAATCTTGAGACCGCTGCCGAGGCCTATGGCAACCACGTCGACATGCTCCCCGACTTTGATTTGGTCGTCCTGGCCCCGCAGGCTGCCAGCTACCTGGCCGACCTGCAGAAAGACTGCGAGCGCGTGGGCAACAAGTGCGTCGCCTGCCGCGGCAAGCAATACATCGAGCTCTCCCAGAACGGCGATAAGTCTCTCGCCTTCGTCTCCGAACAACTTTCGAAGTAAGTAACGCCCAGGGCCAGCCGACCATCCAAGACCGGCTGGCCCTTCGATTTAGACGATTGGATATTTCATCATGTCCGTTAACCCTGCTAGCGTCACCAACCCGCCCGCGCAGTTTCCCGAGGACTTTGTCTTTGGCGGCGCCACTGCTGCCTACCAGGTAGAGGGCGAGACCCGTACTCACGGTAAGGGCAAGGTTGCCTGGGACGAATTCCTGGAGGCCCAGGGGCGCTTCTCCCCCGATCCCGCTTCCGACTTCTACAACCAGTACCCCGTCGATCTGGAGCTGTGCGAGGAGTTTGGCATCAACGGCATTCGCCTCTCCATCGCCTGGAGCCGCATCTTCCCCAACGGCACCGGCAAGATCAACCCCGAGGGTGTCCAGTTCTACCACGACCTCTTCGCCGAGTGCCATAAGCACCATGTTGAGCCGTTCGTCACGCTGCATCACTTTGACACGCCGCTTCCCCTCTTTGAGAAGGGCGACTTCCTCAACCGCGAGACCATCGATGCCTTTGTGGACTTTGCCACCTTCTGCTTTAAGGAGTACGCCGACCAGGTGACCTACTGGTTCACCTTTAACGAGATCTGGGCCGACGCCTCCAACACCTACATCGAGGGCACCTTCCCCGGTGGCGTCAAGGCGCATCTGGCCGAGGCCTTCCAGTGCGAGCACAACATGATGCTCGCCCACGCCAAGGCAGTACTGGCCTTCCACAACGGCGGTTTTAAGGGCAAGATCGGCGTCATTCAGTCGCTGGAGTTCAAGTACCCGCTCAACGAGAACGATCCCGCCGACATCAAGGCCGCCAACAACGAGCACGTGCTGCAAAACCAGTTTTTGCTCGACGCCACCTTCCGCGGCGACTACGCGCCCGACACCCTCGAGTGCGCCAACCGCCTGGCTGCCGTCTCGGGCGGCACCATCCAGATCCTAGACGAGGATCTGGAAATCATGCGCGAGGCCGCGCTCTACAACGACTACCTGGGCGTTAACAACTACCAGTGCCGTTTCTTGAAGGCTTACGATGGCGAGAACGACCTGCACCACAACGGTACGGGCGAGAAGGGCACCGGCCGCTGGCGCGTCAAGGGCATTGGCGAGCATGTGAACAAGCCCGGCATCCCCACCACCGACTGGGACTGGATCATCTATCCCGAGGGCCTGTTCGATCTGCTCGTCTACATTAAGCAGCGCTACCCCAACTACAAGCAGATCTTCATCACCGAAAACGGCATGGGCTATAAGGACCCCTACAAGGACGGTTTTGTGGACGACCAACCGCGCATCGACTACATCGAGCAGCACCTGCGCTGGCTGCTCAAGGCCATGGAGGTGGGCGTCAACGTGGGCGGCTACTTCCTGTGGAGCCTGCAGGATCAGTTCTCCTGGACCAACGGATACAACAAGCGTTACGGCTTCTTCTACGTTGACTTTGAAACCCAGAAGCGCACGCCCAAGGCAAGCGCATACTGGTATAAGCACGTGGCGCAGACCCGTCGTCTGGACTAGTTAACGTCATCGGCCGCCGTGAGCATCACGCTGCCGTGCACCTTACCATTCCCGATCGCATGGGCGCTGCGTCCATGCACCTCTTTCCGTGTGGCGGATACGACCTTCCCGGTGGATGCTTCTGCATCCTTGGTCGTATCCGCCGTTTTGTTTTTGGGCAGGCTGGGCCGCGTTCGTTTGTCTCGATCTGTAACATGTAGACCACTTTTGACCGTCTAGTTGTTACAAATCGAGACAAACGGAATAAGCCGGGCCGAATTGTCTAAATCTGTAACATCTAGCCGAGTTTTTGGGTCCCACCTGTTACAGATTGAGATGAACGAGCCGAGCACGTCTACGCCCGCAGATCCCGCACGCTCGAGCGCTCGACCAACACGCCCGAGACAAGCGTACGGCTTCTGGAGCTCGGAGCTTCTAGGCCCGCAACGACCTCGTTGAGCGCACGGACGCCCAGCTCACGATGGCGAAACTTTACCGACGTCAGAATCGAGTTGGGAATCGTCTTGTAAAGCTCATCGTCGAAGCCGATCACGGACACGTCGTCGGGCACACTGAGCCCTTTGTCACGTAGGGCCATCATAACGCCGTTTGCCATGCAGTCGTTAGCAGCCAGGACTGCCGTGCAGTCGGGTTTATCGGCAAGTACAAGGCCCGCAGCATACCCGCTATCCGCATTCCAATCGCCTTGCAGAGGCTCGGGCGGCTCAATGCCACGCGCCTCGAGTGCCGCACGCCAACCTTTCATACGGCACTGGCTCGACAGCGACTCTTTCTTACCCGAAACGAAATACACGTTCTTGTGACCATGATCCAAAAAGTACTCGCACGCCATGCGCGCGCCGCCCTCTTGGTCGTCACTGACGGTGGAGCAGGTAGGATGTTCCATCGGTGTGATAATCACCGTCTTGAGGTCTTTCGGCGCCTCAAAGGTATCAAAGTCATCGACCATCTGGCGCAGGTTGAAGATCATGCCATCAACAGGCAGCTGCGACATCCTGCGCGCCGCATCGGCAAGGGTCATCTTCTCCCCTGCGCGCTTCTTAATCATCGTGAGCGCAAAGCCGCGTTCTTCGGCGGCATCGGCGATACCGTCAATCATGTCCACGGCACCGCCCGACAAGTGGAACAGCACGACGCCGATGCACCCGTAACGGCCCAACTTGAGCGAACGCGCGGCAAAGTTGGCTCGAAACCCGAGCGCCTCCATGGCCGAATGAACCTTATCGCGTGTTGACTCTCGCACGCTATCGGGCTCGTTGATCACACGCGAAACCGTCTTGAGAGAAACACCCGCGGCAATCGCCACATCGTTCATCGAGACATTTTTCTTGTCCATCGTTGCCACTGCTTCTCCAGTCGGTTTTGCATCGCTTGCTTTTTGCGTTCTAGCATACACTACCTGCCTGACTGATAAATCAACCGTTTACCGGACAATATCGACCACTCACCCCTAAATCCTTGTTGCTCTTCCAAAAATGTCTTACGTTGTCATTAACGAAATGACAACGTTGTCATTTCGCAATGCCCTCCTTAAACAGGAAGGTTTCCGGGCAGTCCTGACCATCCATCGACGACCAGTTCCATCCACATGCATCGCGCATCAAGCAGCAAAGGAGCTCTATGGACGCCATCGTAAAGATGCTCGAAAAGCATCAACCGTTCTTTGAGAAGATCTCGAGGAATATCTACCTACAGGCCATCAAGGACGGATTCCTTGGGTGCATGCCCATTGTCCTCACCTCTTCGATCTTTCTGCTCATTGCCACCCTTCCCGGCGTAGTCGGCATCACGCTGCCCCAGCCGCTCATCGACTGGTGCAACAAGCTCTACAACTTCACCATGGGCGTCATGGGCATCATGGTTGCCGGCACCACTGCCAAGAACTTCACGGCATCTATGAACCGTCGTATGCCCGCCGGCAAAGTGCTCAACGACGGTTCCACCATGGTGGCCGCCCAGTGCAGCATGCTGCTGCTCGCAGTCACGCAGTTCACCACCAAGTTCAACGGCTCCGAACTTTCGGTCTTCGATTGCACCAGCATGGGCACGCGCGGTCTGTTCTCGGCCTATATCGCCGCGTTCATCACCGTGTGGGTCTACAAATTCTGTGTCTCGCGCGATCTGACCATTAAGCTGCCCAAGGAGGTCCCGGGCGCCATCGCTCAGAACTTCCGCGACATCATCCCCTTTGGCGGCGCCGTCATCATCTGCGGCATCATCGATGTCGTCGTGCGCAACCTCATGGGCGTTCCGTTCTCCGAGCTGCTTATCAAACTGCTCTCCCCGCTCTTCACCGCTGCAGAAACCTATCCTGGCCTTATCCTTATCCAGGCAGCCACCGCGTTCTTCTGGTTCATCGGCGTCCACGGCCCCTCGATCGTCCAGCCGGGCATCGACCCCATCCGTCTTGCCAACCAGGCCGAGAACCTGCAGGTTCTGCTGGCAGGCGGCCACCCCGCCCATTCCCTCACCTTTAACATGTCGCTCGTAGGTGAGTTCGGCGGCACCGGCGCCACGTTCATCGTGCCGCTTCTGCTGATTCTCTTTATGAAGTCCAAGCAGCTCAAAGCCGTCGGTAAGGCCTCGATTGTTCCTGTTGCCTTCGCCGTCAACGAACCGCTGCTCTTTGGCGCGCCGATGATCCTTAACCCCTACATGCTCATCCCCTTTGTTGCCGCCGGTTGCGTCAACGTGAGCGTTGCCAAGTTCTTTATCGATAACGTGGGTATGAACGGCTTCTCCTTCGTGGTGCCTTGGGCCACCCCCGCCCCCATCGGCATTTTCATCACCACGAACTTCCAGCTCATTGCCTTGGTGTTCGTCGCGATCATCATCTTGCTGGACGCCGTCATCTACCTACCGTTCTTGAAGGCATACGATAAGCTGCTCTGCGACCAGGAAGCCGAGCGCGCCGCCGAGCTGGGTCTCGAGTCCGATGGTGCTGCCACCATCGCTGCCAGCACCCCTGCGCCCGCTGTCGAGCAGACCGCCGCTTCCGTCGAGCCGACCGCCGCTGCCGTCGACAGCGAGCCTGTCGCCGATCAGCCCGAGCCCGCCGCCGACGCATCCGCCAAGAAGGACGTCGATGGCCTGAAGGTCCTCGTCCTGTGCGCCGGCGCCGGCACCTCTGCCATGCTTGCCAACGCCATCAAGGAGGGTGCCGCACAGACCGGAGAGAACATCGCTTCCTCCGCAGGCGCCTATGGCCAGCACACTGCCATCATGGATCAGTACGACGTCATCGTGCTTGCCCCGCAGGTTCGTAGCTACTACAACGACATGAAGGCCGACACCGATCGTCTGGGCATTAAGCTGCTCGCCCCGCGCGGTAAGGAATATATCGACCTTACCCGTGACCCCGCTGGCGCCATCAAGTGGCTCCGCGAGAACCTCGACTAGTTACCTCCCTCTGTTGGTGCCCGAATCCCCAGTTCGGGCACCTCTCCCTATTCGTATCCCACAGAAAGGATGACTCATGACCAATCCCATGCAGTTCCCCGACGGCTTTGTGTTTGGCGGCGCCACCGCCGCTTACCAGGTTGAGGGCGAGACCCGCACGCACGGCAAGGGCAAAGTGCCCTGGGACGATTTCCTGGCAGCCCAAGGTCGCTTCTCCCCCGATCCCGCAAGCGACTTCTACAACAAGTACCCGGTCGATATCGACCTGTGCCAGCGCTTCGGCATCAACGGCATCCGTGTCTCCATCGCTTGGAGCCGCATCTTCCCCAACGGCACTGGTGAGATTAACCCCGAGGGCGTTGCCTTCTATCACGAGCTCTTTGCCACCTGCAACAATGCCGGCGTTATCCCCTATGTCACGCTCGATCACTTCGATACGCCCGAGGCCTTCTACCAGGACGGCGGCGAGGGCTTTTTGACGCGCACGACCATCGATGCCTTCGTCGAGTACGCCAAGTTCTGCTTTGCCGAGTTCACCGAGGTCAAGCACTGGTTTACCTTTAACGAGATTCCCGCAACCGCCGAGGGCAGCTTTATCGTCGGCAACTGGCCGCACGGCGAGAAGTATCGCTTGGACAAGGCCTTCCAGCTCATGCACAACATGATGGTGGCCCACGCCAAGGCTGTCGTCGCCTTCCATGAGGGCGGCTTTGAGGGCGAGATCGGCATTGTCCAGAACCTGGAGCCCAAGTATCCCCTCGACCCCAACAACGCCGCCGACTGCGAGGCAGCCCGCATGGCCGACGTCATCAACAACCGCTGGGTACTCGACGCCACCTTCCGCGGCCACTATGCAGCCGACACCATGGAGGCTGCGACCAAGCTGGCCCATATCGCCGGCGGCGAGCTCGACGTCCGCGACGAGGACATCGCCGCGCTGACCGCCGCGCTCCCCTACAACGATTGCCTGGGCGTCAACACCTACAAGTGTCAGTTCCTGCGTGCCGCCGAGGGCGAAAACGACATCAACCACAATGGCACCGGCGACAAGGGCTCCTCGCGCTGGTTCCTCAAGGGCGTGGGCGAGTCGTGCGTGCGCGAAGGCGTACCCACCACCGATTGGGACTGGATCATCTATCCCGAGGGCCTCTACGACCTGCTGCTCCGCATTAAGAACGATTACCCCAACTACAAGAAGATCTACATCACCGAGAACGGCATGGGCTATAAGGACGACTTCGAGGACGGCTTTATCGATGACGCCCCTCGCATCGACTATATGCGTCAGCATCTCGCATGGATCCTCAAGGCGATTGACGGCGGCGTAAACGTCGACGGCTACTTTGTGTGGTCGCTGCAGGATCAGTTCTCCTGGACCAACGGCTACAACAAGCGCTACGGCCTGTTCTACATCGACTTTGAGACCCAGAAGCGCTATCCCAAGGCGAGCGCGTACTGGTACAAGAACTTCGCAGAGACCGGCCTGCTCATGGCCTAGTTTCAGCCACATACCCCTTGTCGGCCGCATGCGAATACCCCCACGGGCTCGCATGCGGCCTTTTTGTTTT